>CAZLEC010000269.1:0-6354 GCA_964558245.1 uncultured Burkholderiales bacterium
GCCGTGGTCGAGGAGGTCGACGAGGTCGATGACGGCGCAACCGGGTGCGCCCGCGACGCGTCGTCGTGCCGGACGACCGCGGCCGCGCCGATGGCGGCCACCACAACGACGACGGCCGCCGCGACTGCGGCGACCGCTCGCCCACGCGATCTCGGAGTGAGCTGGGCGGTGTCGACCTGATTCGCGAACGGATGCGCGTCGCGCCAGCGGGCGCCGTACGCGCGCACCCGCCGCTCGAGGTCGTCGTCGTTCACGATTCGTCCAGCCATCCGCGCAGGCGCGCCCGGGCGTCGGCGAGCGTCGACTTCACGGTTCCTTCCGCGCAACCCATCACCCGCGCGACCTCCTTGACGCCGAGGCCGACGAAGTAGTGGAGCTCGACGGCCAGTCGCTGGCGGTGCGCGAGACGCGCGATCGCCCGTTCGAGGTCGATGTCGGGCTCGAACGAGACGGAACCTTCGGAGGCGAGTGGCGCCGGCCGTCGTCGCCGGCGCTGGCGCGCCTGGTCCGCGACGATCGCCAGCAACCACGTTTGCGGGGTGCCGCGCTCGGGCCGGAACGTCTCCCAGCGGCGCCACGCGCGCACGAGGCTGTCCTGCACGACGTCTTCGCCGTCGTCCCGGCCGGCGAGCCGGGCGGCGAGCTGGTGCATCGCGGCCGCGTGCGGTGCGACCCACTCGGCGAACTCGTCGGTTGTCCCCCTCGCCGGCTCCACGCAGCCACACTTCCTGACCCGATGGCGATACCCGTCACTCAACCCTCTACTGCAGGATCGCCGGTTTCGGTTGGGTCGGCGCGTCGCGGATCGCGGAGCTCGTCGTGCCCCACAGCGCGAGCACCAAGGCGGCGGCCGCGAACACCGTGATCGTCGCCCTTGCCGACGTGCCGAGGAGCAAGCCCGCGGCCAGCGGGCCGAGAGGTGCGATCGACAGCGCGATCGTGGTGCGCACCGCCTCCGAGCGGCCCAGGAGGCGGTCGGGCGTCATCGCGATGCGGTACCCGTGGACAACGGAGTCGGTCGACGGGATCGCGAGCGCCGCCGGAAGCATTCCCGCCGTCAACGCGTACACGTTGGGCCACACGAGGAACGTCGCGCAGCCCAACCAGGCCCACAGCTCGAGGAGGAGCACGCCTCGAGTCGTGAGCCGCGAGCGAACGAGTGGCGCCATAAACGAACCGGCGAGGATGCACGCGGCGAAAGCGGCCACGAGCAGCCCGACCGCGGCGGACGACCGGCCTTCCTGCCGGCCGATGACGACGACGGCGAACAGCAGCCCCGGCGCGATGAAGTTCCCCAGGCCGAAGAGCAGTGCACACGTTCGCAGGAACGGTTGTTGCCAGAGAAACGTGAACCCCTCGGTGACGCGGGTTCGCATCGACGCCGGCTCGAGCTCTCGTGGCTCCTCGAACGGTGTCCGCATCGCCAGCAGGGATGCCGTCGAGCAGGTGTAGGAGGCGCAGTCGACCGCGAAGGGGAGGGCGCGGCCGACGGCGAAGAGCGCACCTCCGAGCGACGGCCCCGCGAGCTGCACCGCGGCGTTGCGGCCGGTCTGCGCGCCGGCCGCGGCCGGCAGCTGGCCGGCGGGCACCGTGGCGCGCAACGCGCCGGCCGCCGCGGCCGAGAACAGCGCGGTACCGATGCCCTCGGTCAGCGCGACGAGCGAGATGGCCATCAGCCCCGCGTGGTGCGTCACGATCAGCGCGGCGAGAGTGCCGATCGCGGCGACGCGCACGGCATCGGCCGCGATCATCAGCCACTTGCGCCTCCAGCGGTCGGCGGCGAGGCCGAACGGCAGCGCGCACACCGCGAGCGGCAGCGTCCGCGCGAACGAGACCAGCCCGGCTTTCGCCGGCGAGTGGGTGGTCGCGAGCACCAGCAGCGGATACGCGATCGCCGTCGATTGCGTCCCCGCGCCCGACAGCAACTGTCCGGCCTGGAGCAGCAGGAAGTCGCGGTTGCGACGCAGCGGAACGAGCCCCACCGTCGGAACGCTAAACGCTCCGGACGCCGCGGTAGGTCAGATGAGGAGGGACCAGCGGCGATCGTTTTGGTCGAGTTCGAATCCGGCGCTCTCCCACAGGGCGACTGCGTCGGCGTTGTCTGTGTTGACCATGGCGTCGAGTCTGGGTGCCCCATGAGCCACCGCGACGTCGCGCGCTCGGGCCATGAGCGCGCTCGCGACTCCGTGGCGACGAGCGAGTGGATCCACCGCCAGTCGATACCTGTGACATCGCCAACCGTCCCACCCGACGATCAAGGTTCCGACGACCGTGCCGGCGTCATCGGCGACGAGCAACGCGCCGGGATCGCGTTGCAGCAACTGGTGCGCTTCCGCGGCTTGGCCCGCGTGGCGGGTAGGTCCCGCGGCACGGTTCCAGAGATCCACCACCGCGTCGATGTCTCCGCAGTTGCGGGGCGGATCGTCGGCATGAGCGGATCATCGCGCGCCGTGCCTCGTCGGTCGTTCGAGTTCCGTACCCGCATTGTGTGCTCAGGGCAGGTCTGACTATCGATACTCGATGCCGCCATCGGCGCCCCAGATCAAGATCTCGCGGCCGGTCCAGAATCCCGTCGCGAGGGAGTCGGCGAAGGGGGCGCGCGGAAGCGAAGTCCAGGCGTTCGTGAGCGGGTTCCACGCGGCCGCGGTGCCGGCTTCCACGATCGTCCTGCCCGTCGCGCGGTCGTTCACCTGGCCACTGAGCACCACGAGGTCGGCGCCGGTCCACACGCTCGCGCTCTCGCCGTCGTCGGCCGGTCCGTGGGGCATCGATCGCCACGTGCCCGTCGCCGGGTCGAACTCGCCGCCCTGCAGATTCGTCGGCGGTGGGCCGCAGTTCTGCGCACCGTCGGGCAGGTCGCAGAGGGGGGGTTCCGCGGCCGAGACGATCTCGTCGCCGGTCCAGATCGGCGCGTAGACATTGCGATGCGGGTCGTCGGGTGCCGGGCCGTGTCGCCACGAGTCGTCGTTCGGGTCGTACTCGACGAGTTGCTGGCGCCGAAGGTCGAGATTCCCGACGGTGCCGGACCAGAATTCCCACACGAACAGCTTGTTCCCGGTCCACACGAATCTCAGGTCTTCGACGGTCGCGTTGTCGACGCCCGGCATCGGCGCGATCTGCTTCCAACGATCGGTCGCCGGGTCGTACGCGGCCGCGTCGAGTCGGGTCGCGGCGTAGGTGTTGGAATCGGAGCCGCCGAAGACGATGACTTCCTTTCCGGTCCAGACCGCGTCGGCGCCGTAGCGAGCGGAAAGCGGCGCGGCCGAGATCGCACGCCACTTCCAGGTGACCGGGTCGAACGCCGCGCAGTCGCTCGTGTAGCTGCCCACGTACGCGCGGCCGCCGCCCCACACGAACATCTCCCGGCCCGTCCAGACGACGGCTGCGAACGTCCGGGCCGCGATCGGCGCGGGCGGGAGCGCGCGCCACGTGTTCGTGACCGGGTCGTAGGCCGCGCCGTCGCCGAACACGCGCTGGCCGTTGTCACCGCCCCACACGATCATCTGGGAGCCGGTCCAGATCGCGCTGTCGTGCTGGCGGGACTCGAGTGGAAACGGGGCGATCGTGCGCCAGCGGCCGTTCGCGATCGTCGCGGCCGACAGCGCGGGCGTCGTACCAGTCGGCCCTGTGCCGGGCGGCCCCGACCCGCGCGGCCCGGACCCGGCCGGTCCCGAGCCGGTGATCGACACCTGATGGCCGTGGTGCTGGTTGCGAGCGAGCGTCGCCACTGCGCCCGACCCGACCGCCAGCACCACGACGCCCGCCAGGAGCCGGCGAGCCCACAGTCGGCGGACCGCCGGCCGGACCACCACGCGCGCGTCACCGGAGCTCGGTGGCGCGTCGTCGGCGATCGCCTGCAACTCGTGACGGAGGTCGTCAAGGTGCATCGTGTTCGACCTCCTCGGCGTCGTTCAGGTCGATGTGCAAACGGGCGAGCGCGGCGTGCAAGGTCGACTTGACGGTGCCCGGTGCGCAGCCCATCGCCTCGGCCACGTCGTCGACGGGAAGGTCGGCCAGGAACCGCAAGACGATCGCGAGCCGTTGCCGGGCGGGCAGTCGATCGATCGCAGTGCGCAACATCTCCTGCGTCACGACGTCTTCGGCGATGTCGGCTTCGCTCGCTCGCGGGTCGCGACCGGCGAGGCTCGGCCGCCGCCTCGTGGCCACCCGAACCGCGACCACGTAGACCCAACCGTCGGGCCGGTCCATCTGCGACACCCGCCGCCAGTGCATGTAGGCGCGGGTGAACGCCTCCTGGGCCGCCTCTTCGGCCAGGAGCGAATCACGAAACGCCGCCGACAAGCCTCGCCGCACGGCGTCGAAATGCTCGTCGTAGAACGCCTCGAAAAGAGACGACCGATTTCCCACCTATGGATCAAAGCACCTGGGGCGCGAAAACGTTCATTGCCCGCGGCGAGGTCGCTCAGGGCCTGGCGACCCGGCAGATGCGCAACAGCACGGTGAGCCCGTCGGGTGTGCCCGGCCAATGCCTGACTACCGCGTCGATCCCCGCGGTCTTGATCACGCCGCGGAGCACGAGGCCGACGATGATCGCGTCGTCGGCGAAGCCGATCACCGGGATGAAGTCGGGCACGAGGTCGATCGGCGACACGAGATACGCGAGCAGTAGCCACAGCCGCACCCGCACGCCTCGGTGCAGCGTCTTGTCGCCCGCGAGCCGGCGGACGAGTCGCACGACGTCGGGCACGATGCGCGCCGCTTCGCGCAGCGTGCCGGCCTCCGGCTTCGTCGCCATCAGCACGACGACGAGGACGAGCCAGACGAAGAGCAGGGCGCCGACTACCGAGAGAACGATGCTCGGCAGGTTCAGGCGGGCCCCAGGCCGAGGTTGGCGTAGATCTCGCGGGTCGCCGTCGAGCGGTTGAGCGTGTAGAAGTGGAACGACTGCACGCCGCCGGCCATCAGGTCGCGACACAGCTCGGTTGCGGCTTCCACGCCGACCGCGCGCATCGCCTCATCGTCGTCTTCCACCGCGCGGAGTCGCTGCTCGAGCGCGCGCGGGAACTCCGCGCCCGCCATCTCCGACATGCGCTTCACTGACTTCACGTTGGTGACCGGCATGATCCCCGGGATCACCGGTGTGGTGACACCGAGCGCGTCGAGGTCGCCGAGGAACTCGAACCACACGTCGGCGTCGAAGAAGAACTGCGAGAGGCCGAAGTCGGCCGCGGCGAGCTTCTCGGCCTGCCGCTGCCGGTCCTGGGTGCGATCGGGCGACGCGGGATGGCACTCGGGATGTACCGCGACTCCTACCGAGAAGTCGCCGACGTCGCGCACGAGCTCGATGAGCTCGATCGCGTGGGCCAGCTCTCCGGGCGCGAGCCCGAGCTCCTTGGGCGGGTCACCGCCGAGCGAGAGGATGTTGTCGACGCGCGAGTCGCGGTAGCGCGTGACGATGTCGGTCAGCTCGGCGCGCGTGTGCGCCGCGCACGTGAGGTGCGCCATCGCGGTCATCGAGGTGTCGCGGTTGATCCGCACGACGAGGTCGTGGGTGCGCTCGCGAGTTGAACCGCCGGCGCCGTACGTGACCGACACGAACGACGGTGAGAGCGGCTCGAGCTCGGCGAGCGCCAGCTCGAGCTGGGCCTCGGCCGCGGGAGTCTTGGGCGGGAAGAACTCGAACGACGAGCTCGGGCCGCTCGCGAGGATGTCGACGATCTTGGCCATGGTGAGGAGCGAGGGTAGGTTCTACTGATGACCGCCGTCGAGGGAACCGCCCCCAAGGAGCGTTGGACATTCTCGTGGAAGCACCTCTACGACGAGGTGGTCACCTCGGGTTTGTGTACCGGCTGCGCCGGCTGCGTGATCGCGTGCCCGCACGACGTGCTCTCCTACGACGACACGAACGGCGTCTACAAGCCGCTCCAGATCGAAGACTTCGGCGGCCCCCGCGACTGCAGCCACGGCGAGAAGGCGTGCACGTCGTGCACCCGGGCCTGCCCCCGCTTCCGGGCCTGGGAGCCCGAGATCGACGAGTTCCTGTTCGGCCGGCCGCGCGAGGTCAGTGAGCTCAGCGGCGTGCTCAAGGACGTGTGCCTCACCCGCGCCGCCGATCCGGAGCTCCACGAGGTCGGCCAAGACGGTGGCCTCGTGTCGGCCATGCTCGTGTACGCGCTCGAGCACGACATCATCGACGCCGCGCTCGTGTCGTACCTCGAGGGCGACGGCACCACCTGGAAGGCGATCCCCGGCATCGCGCGCACGCGCGCCGACGTCATCGCCTCGGACGGGAGCCGTTACACCTACTCGGCCAACACGCTCGCCTACATGGACCTCGCCAAGGAAGACGAGCGCATCGCGCTCGTCGGCATGTCGTGCCAGTCGTCGATCCCG
>CAZLEC010000270.1:0-6352 GCA_964558245.1 uncultured Burkholderiales bacterium
GGCTCCATGTCGGTGACGAGCTCGAATTCCTGCACCTTTCGAGCGTACCGGTGGCCTGAGACAGTCAGATTGGTCGGGATCGTGCTCGGCGCAGACCCGTGACCCCCGGATCAGCAGCCCTGGCCCGAATCGGGCCCAATGCGGCGCCTCGCGGACCTCACCCTCCGGGCTTCGCGTCTTCTGAGTTCTCGAACGCCGATTTGGCCGCGACCGCCTCTGCGGCGTCGGCGGCGGCCTTGCGCTCGAGTAGCTCGGGCCAGATGGCGTCGATCTGGCGCTCGAGGTGCGCGAGGTCGGCGGAGTTGTCGACCACCCAGGTCGCGACGGCCCGGCGCTCCTCGTCGGTCGCTTGCATCGCGATCCGGCGCTCGGCGTCGTCCCGCGCGACGCCCCGCGCCTCGAGCCGGTCGAGGCGCAACTCCTTCGGCGCCTCGACCACGATCACCGCGCCGTAGTCGTCGCGCCGGGTGCCCTCCACCAGGAGCGGAACGTCGTGCACCACGACCCGATCGGCCGGCGCCGCCGCGATCTGGCGGAAGAACTCCTCGGCGATCGCCGGCCACGTGATGCCCTCGAGCCGCTTGCGCTCCTCCTCGCTCACGAACGCGCGTGCGGCGAGCGCGGCGCGGTCGAGCGCGCCGTCGGCGCCCACGATCTCAGGCCCGAAGGCCTCGACCAGCGCGGCCAGCGCCGGCTTTCCGGGCTCGACCACTTCGCGCGCGATCGCGTCGGCGTCGACGATCACGGCCGACCGGTCGGCCAGCATCCGCGCCACGGTCGATTTGCCCGACCCGATGCCGCCCGTGAGCCCCACCATGAACACGACCGGCGATTCTACGAGCCGCCCGGGGAGCCGCCCGTGAACGCGACCGGCACAGGACCGACCCAGCCTCAGGATACGCTGACCGCTGCCGAAAAAGCGCGTGATGCCCGACGTGAACGCCCAGCGGGATCGCCGGCTGGAGCTCACCGTGGCCCGACGTACACCTTCCGAAGGGTTCGGCCGGCTCGCCGCCTCATTGGCCGCGAGCACCGAGGCCGCGCCCCGCATCGAGTCGCGGCTGCTGCGCCTCACGGTGACGATCCGGTGGGTCACGATCGCGGCCGGGATCATCTTCGGCATCGCTCGCCGCTCGGGCGAGCACTTCGTGCTCGGCAGCCTCGCGCTGGTGGTCTTCGGCGCCATCCAGACGTACCACCAGATGCGCCCGAGCCCGAAGACGCGGATCCAGCTCCTCGTCGTGCTCGAGATCGTTCTCACGGTCACGGTGTGCTCGGCGACGGGCGGGCTCACCAGCTCGTTCGTGCTCACGCCGGTCACCGGGCTGCTCCTCGCCGGATACGTCTGGGGCCGCCGGGCCGCCGTCGGCACGGCGGTGTCGGGTGCGATCGCCGCGGTGGCCACGATCATCATGCAGTCGATCAACGGCACCGACTCGCGGTCGGCCGGCCAGGTCGCAGTCGTGTTCCTGCTCTGCGGCGCGCTCGGCGCCTTCACCCGCAACCTCATCGCGGAGATCGAGGCGCACCAGGCCGCCGCGATCGACCAGGCCGCGGAGATGGCGACCGCGAACGAGCTGCTGGTCTCGCTGCACTCGCTCGCCCAGACCCTCCCGGCGTCGTTCGACCTGCGCGAGGTCGTCGACTCGATCCGGTTGCGGCTGCGCTCGGTCCTGCGGTTCAGCGCCCTCGTCGTGCTCGTGCGCGACGACGCCCAGTCGGTCTGGACGGTGGAGCTGGCCGAGGGCGTGCGGCTCCCGGCCCACCTCACCGAGGCCGACCTGCCCCAGCCCCTCCAGCGGGCGCTCACGAGCGACCGTCCGATCCTCATCGACGACCGGCTCGTGCGCCCCGACGAAGCCGGATTCGCCGCCCTCGCCCGCAGCGGTATGTACACGGCGCTGCGCGCTCGCGGCGCGCTCGTCGGGCTCATCGCCCTCGAAGACGTCGTGCCCGACGTGTACGGCAACGAGCAGCAGGACATGATCGAGAGCCTGTCGAGCCTCCTGGCGCTCTCGATCGACAACGCCCGCTGGTTCGGCCGGCTCCGGACGTTGGGCGCCGAGGCCGAGCGGGCCCGGATCGCCCGCGAGCTGCACGACCGGGTCGCGCAGTCGCTCGCCTACGTCGCCTTCGAGCTCGAGCGCATTCACGCCGTGCCCGGCGAGAAGGTCGACGAGATCGCCGACCTGCGGGTCGTCGTGCGCGACATCGTGCGCGAGCTGCGGGAGACCATCTACCAGCTGCGCGCGAACGTCAGCGAGGACGAGAACATCGTGATGGTGGCCGCCGGCTACCTGCAGCGGTTCGCCGACCGCACCGGCATCGAGACCCAGTGGCTCCCGTCGGCGGCGGCCGCGTTGCCCTACCGGATCGAACAGGAGCTGTGGCGCATCGGCCAGGAAGCCCTCGTGAACGTCGAGAAGCATGCCGACGCGACTGCCGTGGTCGTGCGCTGGGAGGTCGGCAACGGTGTGGCCCGGCTCGAGGTCGCCGACGACGGGTCGGGCTTCGAACCCGCGGCGGTGGCCGGTGAGCATTACGGCCTCGTGGGGATGCGCGAACGTGCCGACGCGATCGGTGCACACCTGGCGATCGAGAGCCAGCCGGGCGTCGGGACGAAGGTTGCCGTCGAGCTGACCTTGACGGCGGCCCAGACCCCGGAGCGGAGATCGGCCTGAGCACCAGGCCCCGAGCGATGAAGGGTGAGGCCTGATGCGGGTCCTCCTTGCCGATGACCACCAGCTCCTGCGCCAGGCGATCCGCCGGGCGTTGGAGGACGCCGGGATGTCCGTGGTCGCGGAGGCCGGTGACGGCGGCGAGGCGGTGCGCCTCGCGGCCGAGCTGCGGCCCGACGTGGTGGTGATGGACGTGTCGATGCCGGTCCTCGACGGGGTCGAGGCCACCCGGCGGGTCCACGCCGAGTTCCCCGACCTCCCGATCGTCATCCTGACCATGCACGGCGACGAGGCCCTGCGCCGGGATGCGGTCGAGGCCGGGGCGAGCGGGTTCCTCACCAAGGACGTCTCCATGCAGGAGGTCGTCTCGACCATCACCCAGGCCGCCGGCGGCGACGTCGCCCTCTCGACCGAGCTGGCGGCCGAGATCCTGGCCGAGCTCGAGGACGGGACCGACCGCCCACCGTCGCCCCTGACGCCCCGGGAGGCGGAGGTCCTCCAGCTGATCGCCGACGGGTGCTCGACCAGCGAGGTGGCCTCCAACCTGTTCATCAGCGGCAAGACCGTGAAGAACCACCTCGCTTCGATCTACGAGAAGCTCGAGGCCCGCGACCGCACCCAGGCGGTCCTCTCAGCGGTGCGAATCGGAATAATTCGGCTTAGGTAAATAGGCCCATACCCCGCCAAAACTGCCTCCTCTGGGCGAGTTCTGGACAAATGGGGCACATGGCCTATTTTCACCCGCCGCTCGGGCTGTCATCCTTTGCGATGCACCCCAGCCAGAACGCGCTCGGGGGAAGTCAACCTGACCGCAGGGGGTCAACCCAAATGGATCTCTTTCTCGTCAAGACCTGGTTGAAGGCTCGCCTCGGCGTGGACGCCGAGCGAGGCGCAACCATGGTCGAGTACGTCCTCATCTTGGCGCTCATCGCCATCCTCGTGATCGGCGTCGTCGCCCTTCTCGGGTCGCAGGTGAGCAGCAAGTTCAGCCAGGCTTCAAGCGGTATTGCGGGCGGCTGATCAAGCCGGCGACTCAGTGCTGAGTCGCTGCAAGCACAACGGCCGCCGGGCAACCGGCGGCCGTTTTGTGTTTGGAAACCCGAGGCGTCCGTCGACCACACGGGATGTGGGTGACCGACGCCTCGGCCCGCGGTCGCAGCCGCAAGAGACGGGCGGCAGGCGTAGTTAGAGCGGGTGGACCCGGAGGAAGGTGGTTGCGACCTTGTCGGTCCGCACCCGCTTCCAGGCGGGCAGGTGGTCGAGCACCTGCACGACCGCGCCGTCGCGCGGCCACACCACGAGGTTGATCCGGTACTGGTCGAGCACGTGCTCCCAGCCGGGCTTCAGCCCGAGGATCTTGTTGTACGCCTCGGTGAGGGCGATCGGGTACATGTCGTAGCGATCGTCGAAGAACACGTGCTGTTCCGGCCAGTACTTGTAGATCACGTAGCCGGCCCAGGCGTCGGTGGTGAGCAGCCGCCCACCGAGCCGGTGCTCGCGGTCGAGGGCCTGCATCGCAGCCACCGGGTACCGCTTCAAGTTGAAGTCGGGCTGCACCGCCGAGCGGGCGATCAGCAGCACGCTGACCAGGCACACCAGCACGGCCAGGAGCGGCGTGGCCGTTCCGTGCCGCGCCTCGCGGTCGAGCGGGGCGGCGTCGGGATCACGCTTCGGCCGGACGGCCCGCCCGACCACGGGGATCGTGACGGCCACCGCGATCGCGACGTTCCGCACCGCCCACCAGCCGAGCAGCAGGAATGCGACGCTCACCAACACGTCGCCGCGCCGGGGCTTCGACCGGGCCAGCGCCACGACCGTGAGGAAGAACCAGAAAGCGTAGAAGAGGCCGGTCGCCGAGTGCAGATCGACCGACTGCCACTCCGACACGTTGCCGAGGACCTTGCTCCGGCCCATCAACGCGACCGGGAACAGCACCAGGCTCGGCCCGTACGGGTTCACGAAGATGAGCACGGCCGCGATCGCCGTGGAGATCACGACGTCGCGCTCCCGACCCTGCAACGGGTGGGCGCCGTCGAGCCAACGGCCGGCAACGTAGAGCGCGAGATACGCGAAGCCGAGCGCGAACGTGCCGTGGGTGTTCACCCACAGCCACATCAGGATCGGGACGACGACGCGCGGATGCCGACCGAGGAACGAGTCGGGCACTTCGATCGTGAAGACGAGCGCGACGAGGAACGCGAGCCCGAACCAGAGCGGTCGCTCGGAACGGATCGTCACGGCCGCAGCGAGCGCGGGGATCGCAATCGCGAACCCGCGCACGCGATCGTCGGCGGTGCGGAACGCGATGCGGAACAGGAACACCGCGATGCACGCGCCCGCGAGACCGGCCGCGACCCGGATCCCGTAGTCGCCGACGCTCCGCGACAGCGCGGCGTACATGACCTCGGCGAGCCACGACTGGGCGATCCAATGGGTGCCGGCCGCGGTGAACGAGAACGGGTCGCGGTGCGGGATGCCGTGGTCGAGGATCAACCCGCCGGTACGCAGGTGCCACAGAAACGAGTTGTCGCCGAGCGAGGTCGACGACAGCGCGTACCCACCGACACCGAACAACAGCGTGATGAGCGCCGACATCGAGACGACACGACGCGGACGGCGCGACGGAGGGTCGGCCACGGAGCTCGCGCGCGGAGCGGCGTCTCGGACCTTCGTTTCGGCGGGCGCACCCACGTCTATGGCTTCGGCGGGAGCCGTGGCGACCTTAGAAGACCTTGAAGATCTGGATCACGGCGGGTAGCAGCACGACCACGAACACCGCGGGGAAGATGCACACCGCCAACGGGAACAGCATCTTGATCGGCGCCTTCTGCGACTTCTCCTGCGCGGCTTGCCGGCGGCGCACACGGATCTCGTCGGCCTGTGAACGCAGGATGCGCGAGATCGACACGCCGAACGCATCGGCTTGGAGCATCGCGAGAATGAACGTGCGCAGGTCGTCGACCTGGGTCCGCTCGTCGAGCGCGCGCAGCGCGTCGGCGCGGCTCGCACCCATGCGGGTCTCCTGCAGCATCCGGCGCGACTCTTCCGAGAGCGGCCCCGGCACCGCAGCCGCGGTGCGCTCCAGCGCCTGCTCGAAGCCCAGGCCGGCCTCGACCGAGATGACGAGCAGGTCGAGCGTGTCGGGCAACCGCCGCTCGATCTCCTCGCGACGGCGTTGGATCCGCCCGTCGAGGATCACGTCGGGACCGAAGAACGAAACTCCCCACGCGAGCAGCACCAGCAAGACCTGGAACAGGCCGTGTCCGCTGAATGCGGTCACGGCGATCGCGATCCAGATGATGCCGGACGCGAAGCCGAGCAGCTTCATGATGAGGAAGCGGTCGACCTCGTAGCCGGGAGGGCTCCCGGCGAGGACGATCTTGCGCTTGACACTCTCGGTGTAGCCGACCGGCGTCAGACGGCGGGCGACGTCGACCAGGCCGCGCGACACCGGCGCGAACACGCGCGCGCCGAGCGACTCGAGCATCTCCTGCTCGCGTACGTCGGCGAGCTCGTAGTCGTCCATCGCCGAGAGGGAGCGGCGCGAGCCCGAACGAGCTTCGATAGTGGTGGATGCCGCCCACGCACCGCTTCCGATCGCGGCGACGGCTAGTACGACGATGAGCGCGATCATCTCAGACCTCGATGTCGACGATGCGGCGCAGCCAGAACCA
>CAZLEC010000271.1:0-6351 GCA_964558245.1 uncultured Burkholderiales bacterium
AGCCGCCGTTGCCGCTCTTCGAGGTGCCGATGTGGATGCCGGGCTCGATCGGGCCGACGCCGAACGAGTAGCAGAGGCTGAAGTCGCCCACCTGGCAGGCCGGGCACAACGGCGTGACCCCGCGGGGCCCGCACGACAGCCAGGGGTTGAGCACCACCCGGTCGCCGATCTCGAGTCCCTCGGCCTCCGGGCCGAGCGCGACCACATCCGCCACAACCTCGTGCCCCAGCACCTGCGGCAACGAGAAGAACGCCTTCATCGGATTGTCGGGCGAGCGAACCTCGCCCCAATCCATGAACACCTGCTTGGAGTCGGAGCCGCAGATACCGGTGAGACGGGGCTTGGTGACCACCCAGTCGGGCAGCAGGAACCCGGGCTCGTCCATGTCGACGAGCTTCATGGGCGTGTGCGCGAGGTTGCGCAAGAGGAAGTTGTCGGTGTCGGGCTCGGGCTGCGGTTCCGGCTTCACGCCATAGAGGAGTGCCTTCATGGGCCGGAGCGTAGGCGGCGGCGAAGCGCTCGCGCATCCGCGACGCGAGCGGGCCGCCGCACCCTCCGAGCGGCCGCGGCGTCTCGCGGCCCGGTCGCCGACCGCTCCATCTGATGGTGCGGTTGGCGACCGGGCGCGTGCGTGATTACCTGGGGGCATGCGGGACCTCGCGCGATCTCTGCAGCTCCGCGCCGCGCACCCGACGCCGTGACCAGACCAGGGGGCTGGCGACCGGTACAACCGCGCGGGCGATCACACCGAACGCTCGCCCCGCTGGCGATCCCGTCGACCGCGAGCGGCGATGGGCCCGTCAGCGGCGTCGTGGCCGACGATCCGGTAGCCGCCGAAGCGCCGGAGCCCGAGGCCGGACCGGCGACCTGCATCTTCTGCGGGCGGCCGAGCGCGCAGGTCGTGTACGCGTGGCCCGACTGGCTGTGCCGGTTCCTGGCCGAACACCAAGACACGTGGCGCACGATGCGCGCGGCCCGCACCACCGATCTCGCAATGGTCGAACGGGCCGAGCGCGAGGCCGACAAGACCGTCGACTGCGTGTGCGGCGCGTGCAGCGCAGGTTGGATGCAGCGCCTCGAAGACAACGTGCGCCCGTTCCTCGAGCCCATGATCCTCGGCGACCCGACGCCGCTCCCCGCCGCCCGCCGCAAGCTGCTCGCGCGGTGGGCGGCCAAGACCGCATTGCTCATCGAACGCGCCGCCGGCGCGTCGCCGCGCACGCCGCGCGCCGCGAGCGAGCACGTGCGCAAGGTCGGCCTGCACCCCGGAGCTCAGGTGCTCGTCGGGCAATACGGAGGCCGACTCCGCATGCTCACGTCGGAGCGCACCGTCTCCACTCGGGCCGCCGGCGCCGAAGCATCCCAGCTCCCGCCGGTCCGCCTCACCCAGACGACGCTCGTGATGGGCAACGTCGTGCTGCAGGTGTTCTCCGATTCCTCGCGAGATGCACCACCCGAGCTGACCGACGACGCACTGCGCCCGTTCATCGCCCTCGTCGGGAACCCCGGCCGCCGGGTCGTGTGGCCGCCCGAGCTCCCGATCGACGACGAGCGCTACGACCAGCTGCGGATCGGCGATGCCGGTGCGCGCGAACGGCACGGACGCCGCCCAGTCCAGGAGGGACACGAACCGACCATGGAAACTCCCGATCCGGGCGACCGGCACGGGCAACCCGCACCCGCGCTCAACGGCGACGGCGACGGGAACGGGAACGGGACTTGGAGCTCGGTGGTGCAACTCCTCGGCTCCCCGACCGACGCCGCGCAACCCACCGATGAAACCCATGCGGCCGGTGTTGCCGGACCGTTCGCGCCGTTCGCGATCGACTCCGAGCTGCAGTCGCCGGCGCCCGGCGACGCTCCCGCGCGACCGGCGCGCTCCCGCCGCACGCTCGCGTTCGCCGCGATCGCGATCGCGCTCGTGCTCGGGCTGGCCGGCTTCGGTGTCGTGCAGCGATCGGACGCAGCCCGATCGCGCGCCCACGACGCAACGACACAACGCCGCAATCGCGCGCTCGAGGCCCAGATCCGCATCAAGACGCAACAACTGAGCGCGAGCCAGAACCACGCCAACGAGCTCAACGACCGCGTCACGACGCTCACGTCGGGCAAGCGAACCGTCGGCAACGTGCCCGGCTTGTCCCAACTCGTCGATGCCATTCCGCCGGCGACCGACGGGCTCCGGACCTGCGCGAGCTCGGCGCTCGCGGCGGCGTCGGATGCCCTCGACTTCGCGGCCGCCTTCCCCACGAGCGCGGATCGCGTCGACGCAGCCGCGTCGACCGTCGCCTCGGTCTGTGAGCGGGCCAACACCGCCGCGAACACGCTCGACGACCTCGCCGACGCCGCGAAGCGATAGCTCCGAGCGAGCTCAGATCGTGAACGCCATGCTGTCGACGATGCGTTCGCCCAGCGCGAGGTCGCCGTCGACGCGAACCACGCCGTCGGCGCGCGCCCGGTCTCCGCTCCACCGACCGCCGGCCAGGCGCGAAAACGTGCGTCGGTCCATGTGGAGCGTCACCGTCGGTGCGGCCGGAGACGCGTCGAGCAACACGGCCCGGCCCTCCGGCGGAACCTGCACGGCGGCGACGATGGGCGGGGATCCGGCCACCTCGAACACCGCGGTCGTGCCGGCCGGCGCGCCGGCCTTCTTCCCGACGACGTACGGCAACCCCTTCGGCGGGATCCGACCGAGCGACAGATCGGCCACCGGTCCTTCCAAGTAACCGGGCCGGCCGAGCGCCTCACGGATGTCCTGGTCGTGGTACCAGCAGTCGAACACGCGAATCGCCATGAACTGCCGGTACGGACCGGGGCCTTCGGGCGTGAATCCTTCCCGATCCCAATCGTCGGCGCCGAGGGCGCGCAGCGCGTCGAGCCGGCGGGCGGTGACGGCGCGGAACTCGTCGAGCACCGCGGCCCCCGACGACGCGCGGTAGCTCGCGATCCACTGCTCGTTGGCCTTGCCGATGTCGTTGCGGACGTGCGCCGCACCCTCGATCGCGGGAGCGTCCGGTTGCTCGCCCGAGAGCATCCGCTCGGTGCCGATCATGTGCGCGACGTTGTCCTGCACCGTCCATCCCGGGCAATCGGTCGGACGCGCCCATTGCTCGGCGGTGAGGTCCGCGCACAGCCCGATCGTGTCGCCCCACACGTCCTCGAACAACGCAACCAATGGCTCGGTCATGCACGAGAAGCTACCCGCGGGCCGCTCGACGGGAGACGGCGCCGATCAGCCGGAGGCGGGAACGACCACCTTCGTCGAGGGCAGGCACAGCATCGCGGTCTTCTTGATCGCCACCTTCCCGGTCCCGAACTGGTTCTTGTCGAACACGCTCTTCACCGTCGGCGTCGAGCTGACGGCGTAGCACAGCAGGTGCGCGGCCGGGTTCTGCATGTTGTAGGTGACGCCGTTCACCACCTTCGTCGTCGGGAGGCACAAGAGCTTGGGCGCCCCGACATTCACGCTGACCGCCTTGTTCGAGAACTGGTCTTGCACCTTCACCAACGGCGGCGGCTCGAACGTGTCTCCGCCGGGCATGTAGCTCGCCGTGTAGCAGGCGAAGTGGCTGAGCCCGGGTGGGGCCGCCGGCTTGTTGCCCGGCGGCGCCTTCAGGTTCGCCCACGACGGGAGGCACATCTGCGTCGTCGCGCCGGTCTGCAACTCGGCCGTACCGAACTGGTTGGTCACGACCACCGTTTCCGCGGTTGCGGGCGCGGTGACGCCCCAACACAGCAGGTGCGCGTCCGGGTTCCGGATCGGTGTGACCCCGGCCCGGACGGTCTTCTGCACGGGGTTGCAGTCGGTGTCCACGGCGCCGACCGTGGGCACGAACCCGTTCGGGCTGAACTGGTTGATCAGCCGGACGTTGCCCGGCACCTTGAAGCCGAGCGACGCCGCGGGTGTGGCGGCCGCCGAGTAACACAAGAAGTGGTCGAGCACCGGGCCGGGTTTCGTCGAGGTCACGGTCTCGACCTCGTCGCCGCAGTTGCTCGTCGACGGGAAGTTCCCGACGTCGCCGCTGTACGACGCGCGCCAGAAGTACGTGCCCGGCGTGTTGAGCGTGACCGTCCCGGAGCCGGGCACCGAGCCCCTGAAGATGGGCTCGTAACCGGCGGAGGCGACCGGAACCTGGCACCTCGGGTCCATGTACACGGAGTAGGTCATCGTCCCGCCGGCGCTGCCCGCGTTGGGCCCCGCCAGCGTCGCCAGGTCGGTGACCGGCGTTCCGGGCGGCACCGACAGGTTCGTGCCGGAGTTGCCGCCGCCCCGCAGGAACGTCGTCACGGTCGTCGGGTCTTGCCTGGAGCCGCCCCCACCCCCGCCGCCGCCCCCGCCTCCGCCCGCGGCCGGGCTGACGGTGATCGACTCGTTGGCTGTGGTGCACCCGGTCGTGAACGCGTTGTTGTTCTGGTCGCCGGCATACGAAGCGACCCAGTAGTAGGTACCAGTCGCCGGCGGCGTCCAGGTGGTCGAGTAGCTCGCCGACGACACCGAGCTCGTCGTGGTGATCACGCCGGGCCCGGAGATGCCGGTCGTGGTCGTGCAGGCGTTGTCGGAGTACAGCGTGAAGGTCACGGCCCCGGTCGGAGCGATCGAGGCGTTGTGGAACGTCGCCGTGTCGGCGACCGTGATCGTCGTGCCGGCCGTGACCGCGGTCGGGTTGGCCTGCGTCGTCATCGTGGGCGACTCGGGGCTGACGGCGATCAGCTCGTTGGTGTCGCCGCAGCCGGTCGTGAACGCGTTGTTGTTCGCGTCGCCGTTGTAGTTGGCGCGCCAGTAGTAGGTGCCGGTCGCCGGAGCGCTCCACGTTGTCGAGAACGATGCCGACGACACACCGTTCGACGTGGTGATCACGCCCGGCCCCGAGATGCCGGTCGACAGCGTGCAGTTGTTGTCGGAGTAGAGCGTGAAGGTCACCGCGCCGGTCGGCGGGACGAGTGTCGTGTTGTGGAAGGTCGCGGTGTCACCGACACTGGTGGCGGTCCCGACGGTCGTGACCGACGGTCCGGCGTCGGTCGTGATCGACGGCGATCCCGGGTTCACGACGATGAGCTCGTTGGCGCCGTTGCAGCTCGTCGTAAACGGGTTGTCGTTCGCGTCGCCGTTGTAGCTCGCCTGCCAGTAATAGGTACCCGTGGCCGGCGCCGTCCACGGCCCGGAGAAGGTCGCCGACGACACTCCCCCGGTGGTGTTCACCTGGCCGGAGCCCGAGACCCCTGCCGGAACCGTGCACGCGCTGTCGGAATAGAGCGTGAAGGTCACGAAGCCCGTCGGCGTGACCGACGGCGTCGTGCTCTGGAAGGTTGCCGTGTCGCTGACCGTGATCGGCGTGCCGACAATGGTCGACGACGGCACTGCCTGCGTGATGATCGAGGGCGACACCGGGCTGATGGTGATCGACTCGTTGGGGTCGTTGCAGCCGGTCGTGAACCGGTTGTTGTTCGCGTCACCCGGATACGAAGCGATCCAGTAGTAGGTGCCGATCGCCGGCACCGTCCACGTCGTCGAGTACTGCGCCGTCGACACTCCGGCCGACGTTCCGATCAGGCCCGGCCCGGAGATACCGGTCGAGATCGAGCAGGCGTTGTCGGAGTACAACGTGAAGAACACCGAGCCGCTCGGCGGCACCGAGGTCGTGCTGGCGAAGGTCGCCTTGTCCCCCACGATGACGGTCGATCCGACCGTGCTCGTCGTCGGGCTGGCCTGGGTCACGATCGTCGGTGATCCCGGACCGACCACGATCAACTCGTTGGCGTCGTTGCAGCCGGTCGTGAACGGGCTGTTGCTCCCGTCGCCGACGTAACTCGCGCGCCAGTAGTACGTGCCGGTCGCCGGGGCGCTCCACGTCGTCGAGTACGTCGCCGTCGACACCCCACTCGTCGTGGTGATGTTCCCGGAGCCCGTCACGCCGGTCGTCACCGTGCACAGGCTGTCGGAGTACAACGTGAAGGCGACCGAGCCGGTCGGGGCGACCGTCGCGCCGTGGAACGTCGCCGTGTCACCCACCGTGATCGCGGTGCCGACCGTGATCGCCGTCGGCGTGGCCTGCGTCGTGATCGACGGGCCGGATCGTGACCAGGCGACCGAGGCCGGGCTTGCCGAGTGGGCGCCGCAGAACGGATCGACATAGCTGGCGGTGACCGTGTCGGTCCCCGAGGTGGACGAGACATAGGAGAACTTCGCCAGACCGTTCGCGTCCGTGTTGATCACGGAGGTCGCGCCGGCATTGGGCCCGGAGGTGATCTTGAAGGTCACCGGCATGTTCGGATCAGGGGTGAAGTTGTTGATGAGCATCGCGGTCACCGTGACGGCCGGTCCGCCGACGGGCTGGGTCTGCGTCAGCGGCG
>CAZLEC010000272.1:0-6323 GCA_964558245.1 uncultured Burkholderiales bacterium
AGAGAAGCTTGCGGTGATGAGCATCGCGCGCGAAGCTGTATTGTCCTGATCGAATTTCGCGCATAATGTGGTCATATGCGCGCGAGTATTTGTTTCTTCCTTGCTGCTTTCGGTTTTACCGGAACGGCATCGGCGTGAAGCCCTGACGTTCGGCGGTGGAGCAGTACAGGTCGTAGAACGTACGGAGATCGCCGCGGGTCGCGAAGCGGATACGGATCGGTTCACGGAAGCTCTGGCGCACATCGCGGCGGGTGTGGCGACTCATGCCCTCGAGCAGCTCGTCGGCGCTCCGCGTCAGGTCGATGCGAACGGTGGCCGCCGGCGCGACATCCATCTGCGTCGGCTCGAACCCGACCTTGCGCAGCGCGCGGGCGACGCGTTCGCCCTCCTGCGCGAGTTGCACGAACAGCATGCGTATGACCGACGCCCGACAGAACCGTTGCAGTTCGTCGACGAGCAACGCAATCGCTTCCGGCGCGGCATCGGACGCCACCACCGGACCGTACGGTGCGTACGCGACCGCGCCCAACACCGGCAACCGTCGAGCGAGGAGTTGCACTCCGCCGACGATCTCGCCGTGATCGCGAACGACGACTCGATGCACTTCCATGCCCGAGGCTTCCTTGAGCCGCGCCCACGCCGACGTTTGCACGAGATCGCCGCCCGCCGTGCGCGCCAGGAAGTCGTCCCAGTCCGGATGATGGGAGGCATCCTCCACGCTGCTGACCAAACCCGCGGGCGCGGAGCCGCGATGAACGTCGGCGCGCGACGCGTCGCGATGGGCCTGAGCCGGAGAATTCATAGGGCGCGCATACGTTACGCAGTTGCGGCCGATCGCGCGCGGGGCGCGCGATCGGATGTCACGTGATCCGCTCCAAACGCGCGGTGAACATCGGTCCGTAGGTCCACACGAGCGTGTGACCGTCGAGCCGGCGCGTCACGTCGATACCGGCCATACCAACCGGTCGCAACGTGTGCACACCGTCCTCGAATGTGCATACAACAGCGATTTCCTGTCCATTCGCGGCGGCAACGTCGTGCACACCGCGCTCGACCGAACCGTCGGCGCGCATGTCGTGGATGACACCGGATGTCGTGATGCACACCCGATCGGCACATTGTTCGATGCGTTCGACGTGCTCGGCGATCGGATCCGGAACCGGCGCGACACCACTCGACCATTCAACTGACGACACGCGCCACATCCCTCGCAGGTCTGGCGCCCCTTCGACCAACGGATCGGTGCAACCGGCGAGGATCGGCGGCGGCATGACGTCGCCGTAGCCGCCGACCGGCGTGTGCGCGACCGCGATGTCGTCGACGTTCACGCGCGCAAACCTACTGACCCGGAATGCGACCGCCGACCGCCGACGGACGGTGCGTCCGGAGATCGGGGCGACCACGCGCTCACGACCCGAGCGGACTCACGGCCACGGGGATGGCGTTGAGCTGCGCATTGCCCGACAGCGGGTCGAGCACCGATGCGTCGGTGAGCGCGTTCGAGTTCGCGCCGGCGTAACGAGCGGCCACCGTCATGCGCGTTCCCTCGACGCCGTGACCCCAACCGTGCGGCAAGCTGACCGTTCCGGGGCTGACGACGTCGGTCACCTCCACCGGCACCGCGAGCGATCCGACACTCGACCGCACGGTGGCGCTTCCGCCGTCGTGCAGACCGAGCGCCGCGGCGTCGTCCGGATGGACCTGGAGCGTGCAGCTGGGCCGGCCCTTCACCAACACCTCGAGGTTGTGCATCCACGAGTTGTTCGAGCGAAGGTCGCGCCGCCCGACGAGCAGCAGGCCTCCGTCGTCTTCCGCGGCGAGCGACTCGGCCAGCCGCCCGACGTCGGCCGCGACCGGCTCGGGAACGAGATCGACGCGACCGTTCGCGGTGCGCAGCACTTCGGCGAGGCGCGGGGCGAGCGGGCCCAGGTCGATTCCGTGCGGGCTCGACGCCACCTCGCTCCAGGGCAAACGGTACGGACCCGTTCGCAACATCAAGGCAAGGAGTCGCTCGGGACCGTCGAGTCCGGCGGACTCCGCGATCGCCGCGTCGAGATCGGCGTCGTCGCCCGGCGCGCCCGCGTCGACCTGGCGCCGGCGTTGCGCGACGATGCCGTCGGCGAGCAGATCCGTGATCTGCGCGGGTGACGCCGTCGGGTCGGCGCCGCCGGCCACGAGCGCGAGCCGCGCGTAGATCTCCCACTCCTGCGGCACGTCCGTCTCGATGATCGCCGGGGAGTAGTTCACGACGTTCCGCACCGACAGCCCCGTGAACGCGAGGTCGTAGTGCGACTTCTCCAACGGTGCGGGCGGCGGAAGGATCACATCGGCGTGGCGAGTGGTCTCGTTGACGTAGATGTCGATCGACACCATGAAGTCGAGCGTGGCCAGCGCCGTGTCGAGGCGCTCGCTCTCCTGGATCGAGCGAACGGGATTGCCGGCAACGGTCACGAGCGCGCGGATGCGATCGTCGCCCGGCGTCTCGATCTCCTCGGCCAGCACGCCGGCGGGGAGCTCGCCGCGCACTTCGGCCCGATCGGAGACGCGGCTCGTCCAGCGGCCGGTCCGAAATCCTCGCCCGCCCGCAGCCCGGCCGTCGGGGTGACGGTCGTGGGCCGGGCTCGGGAACATCGCGCCGCCCGGCTGGTCGAAGTTGGCGGTGATCACGTTGAGCACCTCGACGAGCCACGACGCCACCGTGCCGAAGCGGACGGTGTGCGTGCCGATCCGCCCGTAGACCGCGGCGCTCGACGCGCCCGCGAGCTCCGACGCGATCCGCCGCGTGATCTCCGGCGCGATCCGCGTTCGCCGCGCGACCGCCTCGGGAGTGAACGCCTGCAGCGTCACGGGGAGCTGCTCGAAACCGTCGACGAGCGGCGCGACGGCGCCGAGGTCGGCACTCCCGGTCGCGAGGATCTCGTTGGCCAGAGCGGCGAGCCACAGCGCGTCGGTGCCCGGTCGGATCGCCAAGTGCTCGTCGGCGGCCTCGGCCGTGCGCGTGCGGCGCGGATCGACGACCACGACCCGCCCACCGCGTTCGCGGATGGCCGCCAGCCGTCCGGGGAAGTCGGGCGCAGTGCACAAGCTGCCGTTCGACTCGAACGGATTCGCGCCGAGCATCAGCAGATAGTCGGTGCGATCGAGGTCGGGCACGGGAATCGCCGACGGATTGCCGAACAGCAACCCCGACGACACGTGCTTGGGCATCTGATCGACGGTCGACGCGCTGAAGACGTTGCGGGTACCGAGCGATTTCAGGAGCGGCCGCACGTAGAGGCCACCGGCGAGCGTGTGCGAGTTCGGATTGCCGAGATACACCGCGACGGCGTTCGGCGTGCCCGTCGCTCGAACTCGCGCGAGCCCCTCGGCGACCGCGGCCCACGCCTCGTCCCAGGTCGCTTCGACCAACTCGCCGCCGCGCCGGACGAGCGGCATCCGCAACCGGTCGGGGTCTTCCTGGATCTGCTTGAGCGTCGAACCCTTCGGGCAGATGAACCCGCGGGAGAACACGTCGTCACGATCGCCACGGATCCGTTTGACGGTGTCGCCGACCATCGTGATCTCGAGACCACACGTGGCTTCGCACAACGGGCAGGTCCGGTAGTGAACACTGCCGGCGCCGGCTCCCGCTCCCTCAACCGTCTCCGTCGTTTCCACGATCGAGCCTCGTCTCAGTCGGGTCGCCCTTCGCGCTCAAGCATGCCAGCTGCGGCCGCCAAAGCGCCCGAGCGCGGCCCGCGGACCACGACTACGGTGCGTGCGGTGCCCGCCGCCGCCGCCTTCATGGGTGTCCATCTTGCGGTCGCCGACATGGCGAAGGCGATGGACTTCTACCGCCGCGCCGGGATCGCCGTGCCCGAAGGTGCCGACGAGAGCCCGCACGTCGAGATCGACCTCGGCGGCGGCACGCACATCGCTTTCAGCACGCCGATGGTGATCGCGATGTACGACCCGGCGTGGAGAGGACCGGTTCCCTCGACGGCGACCGTCCTCCAGCTCCGCCTCCTGAGTCGCGAGGCGGTCGACACGATCTACGAGTCGCTCACGAACGCCGGCTACGCCGGACATCTCGCGCCGATCGACGCGTTCTGGGGGAACCGCTACTGCGAGGTCGACGACGCCGACGGCAACGCGGTCGGATTCCACAGCCCGACCGACGAGTCCAAGCGAACCTGACCACTGCCGTCTGCGTTCACGCCTTTTTCGGCGGGAGCAACGGTCGGGTCACCAACACGACGGTGTCGGCGAGCCCGGCGTCGCGGTGCACGAGGCCGGCCTGGTACTCGGGATCGACGATCATGTCGAGGAACGCCCGCGTGTTCGCGTACTCCATGATCGCGACCTGGTGCCACGGTCCGCCGGTGCCGACGAGCATCTGCTCGACGTCGTTGTAGAGCGTCAGGTGACCGCCGCGTCGGCTCACGTGGTCGAGCGCGACCATGCCGTAGAGGCCGTACGCCTCGGCTCCGGTCAAGCCGCTTCCCGCCAGCTCGTGTCCGGAGGGATATCGCGCGACGTCGTGGTACGCGAGCAGGTTCACGAACTGCAGCGGCCCGTCGCGGTCTCGAGCGATCAGCGCGCGCAACTGGTGGCGGTCGGGATTGAGCCCGCCGAGGCCGTGCGACTCGAGCTCGCGCACGATTGCATCGATCTCGGCCTCGCTCCGCTCCGTCACCCCGAATCCCCCTTTGTTTCGGCGCCGGTCAGGTGAGCGCGGGCCAGAGATCGCGGTGCGCGGCTTGGAAGTCGGCGAGGATCGCCTCGGCCGCGCCGGACGATCCGACGATGGGGTCGAGGAGCAAGGCCTGAAGCGCCGCGTCGCGCGAGCCGAGCAGTGCCGCGTCGGACAGCAGCTGCTGAATCGCGACTTCGTGGCGCAAGGTGGCGGCGAACGCGAGCGGGAGGTCGTCGGTTCGGTCGCCGGCGACGCCCGCACCGTTCGCAACCGCGCTCACCTCGACCGCGCAGTCATTCGGGAGCGCGGGCACGAGCCCGTCGTTCGGGAGAATCGCCGACGCGATGCGTTCCGGCTCGCCGGAGATCGACGCGCGCAGCAAGGGCCGCAGCGGCTCGCTCGCTTCCCACTCGAGGAACGGCGCCATGTCCATCCGGCCCGCGACAATGGAGTCGCGGACCCCGTCGACAAGCTCCCGCATCTTCACCTGCCGGCCGAGGAAGTCCTTCGGCGGGGCGTACTCGACCGCCTCGCGGTAGTACTCGCCGGCGTGGCTGTCGCTCGTCGCGATGACGACACCGAAACGGTCGTGCAGGTAGCGCACGAACGAGTACGTCTCACCGTCGCCGTCGCGGAGCGCGTCGACAGCCGCGTGCAGCTCGTCGGTGACGTCGGCTCCGGTCGTGGCATCGCTCGCCGCGACGAGCGCGGTGAGATGGTTGAGGCCGGCGGCGCGACAGTCGATCGGCCGGCCGAGGAGCCCGGAGAACCGCTGCCGCGCGAGTTGCACCTCGTGGCACAGCCCGATGATCGGTTGATCGAGATGCCGGCGGAACGCGGTGCAGATCCGGCCCTCGGGGTTCGTGAAGTTGATCAGCAACGCGTTCGGGGCCAGCCGCTCGACATCGTGTGCGATCCCGGCTACGAGGGGAATCGTGCGCAGCGCGTGCGCGAGACCGCCCGGACCGGCATTCTCGCCGAGCACGTGCTCCACTCCGTGCCGGCGCGGGATCTCGAAGTCGAGTTGCCATCTCCGGTCGCGATCGACTTCCACCGACACCACCACGGCATCCGCACCGGGAAGCGCGTCGGCGCGATCCGTCGCCAACCGCACGGTGATGCCGCGTCCGGTCGCCGCCTCCAGTGCACCGGCGAGGTCGCGCATCCGCTCCAGCGCGCCGGCGTCGAGGTCGACGAGCCACACCGTGGCGCCGTCGAACACCGGGTCGGCGTAGAGATCGTGCAGCGTCGTCAAGCCGAACGAAGTCGAGCCGGCCCCGATCAGCACGATGGTCGGCGCTTCACGCATGGCAAGAGCGTACGGCGAGCCGTCGGGCGACGGCGCCGGCGCCCGACGTAGCGTGCGGCCGTGCCGCGCGACGAGCTGTCCTATTGCCGGATTTGCGCGGCGGCGTGCGGCATCGTCGTGACGGTCGACGGCGACCGCGTGCTGCGAGTGCGCGGCGACGACGAACACCCCGTCTCGCGCGGGTACACGTGCTCCAAGGGCCGTGGGCTCGCCGCGTGGCATCACTCACCCGGCCGCCTCGACCGCCCGCGCCTGCACGGACGGGACGTGACGTGGACCGACTTGCTCGGTGATCTCGGCGGTCGGCTCGACGGGATCATCGACACGTCGGGACCCGAC
>CAZLEC010000273.1:0-6313 GCA_964558245.1 uncultured Burkholderiales bacterium
AGCTTGTTCTTCGGCGCGTTCATCGCGACCTACTTCCTCTACCGCGGTCGCGACGCGCAGTTCCTGAAGGGCCCGTCTCCTTCGAGCCTGCTCAACATCCCGTTCACGTCGGTGACGTCGTTCGTGCTGCTGATGAGCTCGCTGACGATGGTGCTCGCGCTCGCGGCGATCCAGCGGGGCGACCACCGTCGGTTCCGGATCTGGATCCTCGCGACCGCCCTGTTCGGCATGACGTTCATCGGCGGCCAGGTCTACGAGTTCACCGAGTTCTACCGCGAGGGGCTCCACCTCGGCACGAACCTGTTCGGCACGACGTTCTTCGTGCTCACCGGCTTGCACGGCGCGCACGTCACGATCGGCATCGTGTGGCTGCTCTCGCTCTGGGGCCGCTCGATGCAGGGAAACCTCGGGCCCGAGAAGCACGAAGCCGTCGAGATCGCCGGTCTGTACTGGCACTTCGTCGACGTCGTGTGGATCTTCATCTTCACCGCCGTCTACCTCATTCCTCAGCACTAGTGGGGCGTTCATGAGCGATCAGGGCACTGCTCCGGGCACCGCGATCGCGGTTGCCGGCGACGCCGGTGGCGCGCTCGTCGTATCGGACGGAGAGGCCGTCGTCGGCGAGGAGTTCCATCACCACCCGACGCCGCGCCAGTACGTGTTCATCGCGGTGGTGCTGGTCGTCGTCACCAGCATCGAGATCGCGACCTCGTACCTGAACACGGGGCACACGAACCTCATCATCGTGGCGCTGTTCCTGATGGCGGCGCTGAAGTTCTTCCTCGTTGCCGCGTGGTACATGCACATGCGGACCGACCAGGCCTTCTTCCGCCGGGTCTTCGTCGTGGGCCTGGTGGGTGCCGGCGTCGTCTACGGCATCGTCATGCTCGTGTTCTCGAGCACGGTGTTGAAGTCGTAGGTCGAGTCGTGCTCGGTAGCGTTCCCTTCCCCGCGTGGCAGCCGCACCCCGACGTCTGGCTGCTGGTCGCGCTGTTCGCCGTGGGCTACGCCCTCGCGGTGACGCGTTTGGGGCCCCGGCTCGCGCCGTCGGGAACCGTCGTAGTCACCCGCTTCCAGGTCACGTCGTTCGCGGCGGGCCTGCTCGCACTGTGGGTCGCGTCCGACTGGCCGATCCACGACGTCGCCGAGCGTTACCTCTTCTCGGTGCACATGGTCCAGCACGTGACGTACGCCATGATCGCCGCGCCCCTGATGCTGATCGGCACGCCCGCGTGGTTGGCGCGCTGGCTCCTGTCGCCGCGTTGGTTGCTTACGACCGTCCGGTACCTGTCGCGCCTGATCCCGGCCACGATCCTCTTCAATCTCGTGATCATCGTGACGCACACGCCGCTCGTCGTGAACGCGGCGCTCGAGCACGCGTTGTTGCACTTCGGCATTCACGCGCTCATCTTCGTGTCGTCGCTCATCGTGTGGATGCCGGTGGTGAGCCCGCTCCCGGAGGTTCCCCGCCTGCCACCACTCGGTCGCATGTTGTTCCTCTTCTTGCAGTCGGTCGTCCCGACGGTGCCGGCGTCGTTCCTGACCTTCGGCGCGACGCCGCTGTACTCCTTCTACGACCACGTCCCGCGGCTGTTCGGCATGTCGGCCCTCACCGACATGCAGATCGCCGGAGTCGTGATGAAGATCGGTGTCGGCCTTACTATTTGGTTGATCCTGACGATCCTGTTCTTCCGGTGGTACAACGCGGAAGAGGTTCCGACGCCGACTCGTCGGGTGTCACGTGATCTGGAACGCGAGCTGATGGGATTGCGCCAGCCATGACCGACGAAACTCCCGACTCCGGCAGCGTCGCCACCGACGAGCCGGCCCCGGCCGAGCCCGAGGCGTCCGAGTCGGCCGCGCTCGTGCCCGCGCCCGATGCCGCGCCCGTGCCCTTCTGGCACCGTCCGAACGTCGAGCGGTACCTCGCGCCGTTGCTCATGCCGATCGTCGTGGTCGTCGGGCTCGTCGTGTACGTGCTCAACCTCTCGCGCGTGTTCCTCTCCGCGCACGGTCACACCAATGTCGTCGTGGGGTCGGTCGTCACCGTCGCGATCTTGGTGGGCGCGACCGTGCTCTCGAACTCGTCGCGGTTGCGGTCGCAGACCATCGCGCTCATGACCGCCGGCTTCCTGCTCGTGGTGTTCGGATCGGGCTGGCTCGTGCTCGGTCACTCGCAGGTGAAGGGTGAGAGCAGCGCGGCCTTGGGCCCGAAGGGCAAGTACGGCGACACGATCAGCATCATCGCCGGGGCCGGCGGCCGCTTGGCGTTCGCGCCGGCGAGCCTCTCGGCGAAGACGGGCATCTATCTGGTCACGCTGACCGACGGCGCCGACACCCAGCACACGCTCAACTTCGACCAGACCTCGACGCTGTGGGGCTCGGGCCTGGTCGTGAACAAGGCCGGTGAGAAGTTGACGTCGCGCATCTTCTTCGGAGCGGCGGGCGACTACACCTATTACTGCGCCGTGCCCGGCCACCGTTCGGCCGGGATGCAGGGCGTGATCCACGTGACCGGCCCCACTGTCACCGAGGCCCAGGCCGCGGCTGCCGCGAAGAACACCGCGACGTAACCGGTTACGGCACGCGCACTTTGAGCGCGGCGGGTTTGGCTTCCATCGTGGCGGGGAGCGGCCCGACGAGCTCGCCGTCGGCGTACACGTCCATCGGCACCGACTGGTCGAGCGACACGAGATCGACGCGCGCGGCGCGGAACGTGCTCACCAACGAGTGCGACACGTGCGTGCCCTTGAAGACCTTCGGGAAGCTCGTGAGCATCTGCCAACGGGTCATGGCGCCGACCACGGTGACGTCGAGCAGGCCGTCGTCGAGCTTCGCGTCCGGCGCGATGTTCATCCCGCCGCCGTAGCTCGGACCGTTGCCGACCGCGACCAGCCACGCGCGGAACTCGTGCGTCTCGCCGTCGACCGTGAGGCGGAACGGATGCGGCTTGTACACGGCGAGCGTGCGCAGCACGGCGGCGACGTAGAGCGCGGTACCGGAGAGCCGGTGCACGGTGTTCGCCCACCGGTTGGCCTCGGCGTCGAATCCGGAGGCGGTCACGCACGTGTACCAACGGCCGTTCACCCGGCCGAGATCGATCACGCGGTCGTTGCCGTGCTCGAGCGCGCTGAACGCGTCGAGCGGGTGCTTGGGGTCGTAACCGAGCCCGCGCGCGAAGTCGTTGCCGGCGCCGGTGGGCACCACGGCGAGGGTGCGGCCGGTGTCGGCCGCGACGCCGGCCACCGCCGCGACGACCCCGTCGCCGCCGCACGCGACCAGATCGTGGCCCTGAGCGGCGGCCTCACGCGCGAGGCGAATCGGATCGTCGGGGTTGAGCGAAACCTGCACTTTGGCGCCGACTGCCGCCGCGCGTTCCTCGATCGCCGGGAGGAGCTTGCGGGTGCGACCGCGCCCGGCCACCGGATTGACGATCACCGTCCACGTCATGCCGGGGGAGGGTAGTGAAACTTCGGTGCAGACGTCGGCTGTGCGGCGTTGCCGCTCCGTGCCCGCGATACGTTCCCCGCCGTGGCGCCCTTCGATCCCGCGCGCATCTCGGCGCTCAAGGCATCGGTGCCGAAGCACGTGGCGATCGTGATGGACGGCAACGGACGGTGGGCGCAGCGACGCGGTCTGAAGCGCACCGAGGGTCACGCCGCGGGCGAAGAGGCGCTCTTCGACACGGTGGAGGGCGCACTCGAGGTCGGTCTCCAGTGGCTCACCGTGTACGCGTTCTCCACCGAGAACTGGCGCCGCCCGCTCGACGAAGTGCGTTTCCTCATGAACTTCAACGAGCGACTGCTGATCGCTCGCCGCGACGAGCTGCACGGCAAGGGTGTGCGGGTGCGGTTCATCGGCCGCCGCACCGGGCGCGTCCCCCGTCGGGTGTTGCGCCGCATCGAGGAGACCGAAGCGTTGACCGCGCGCAACCGCCGGCTCACGCTCACGTTCGCGTTCAACTACGGCGGTCGCGCCGAGCTCGTCGACGGTGTGCGGGAGATCGCTCGTGAGGTCGCGGCCGGGCATCTCGATCCGGAGCGGGTCGACGAGCGTGTCGTGCACCGTCACCTGTACGCGCCCGACATGCCCGATCCCGACCTGCTCGTGCGCACTTCCGGCGAGCACCGGATCTCGAACTACCTCTTGTGGCAGGTCGCGTACTCCGAGCTGGAGTTCACCGACGTGCTGTGGCCCGATTTCCGGCGCGAGCACCTCTTCGGCGCCATCGAGGAGTTCCAACGGCGCGAGCGCCGCTTCGGAGCGGTCTGACGGGCCCGCCGGGCACGACTTACACTCGTGTAATGCCGGGTTTGTATCGCGACGAGGGGGTGGTCCTTCGGGCGATCAAGCTCGGCGAGGCCGACCGGATCGTCACGATCTTCACCCAGGGCCACGGCAAGATCCGCGCCGTCGCCAAGGGCATCCGCAAGACGACGAGCAAGTTCGGGG
Source organism: uncultured Burkholderiales bacterium (assembly GCA_964558245.1). Taxonomy (GTDB): domain Bacteria; phylum Actinomycetota; class Acidimicrobiia; order IMCC26256; family PALSA-610; genus JBBQER01. The sequence goes on from CAZLEC010000273.1 coordinate 4,453, forward strand.
CCCGGCTCGAGCCGACCACCCGGGTCGCGCTGCAGTGTTACAAGGGCCGCGAGCTCGACATCGTCACCCAGGCCGAGACGCTCGAGTCGAATCGGGCGCTGCGCGAGGAGTATGCGCTCCTGACGCGGACGATCCCGATGCTCGAAGCCGTCGACCAGGTCGCGCAGGAGCGCGAGCCGAACCCGGCGCTGTACCGGATGTTGACCGGCGCCCTGCGTGCGCTGGTGACCACCCGCAACCCGCTCGTCACGCCCGCCTTCTTCTGGAAGTTGCTCTCGCTCGAGGGCTTCCACCCGATGCTCGACGTGTGCGCCCGCTGCGGTGAGGCGCCCGACGACATCGCGGTCGTCGGGGTGGCCGCCGACTGCGATCTGGTCGCGTTCGATCTCGACGAGGGCGGCACGATCTGCCGTGCGTGTGCGCGCGGCGGTGGCCGGCCGGTCACGCCGGACGGGCTGGCGCTGTTGCGCCGGGTCCTCGGGGGCGGCCTCAACGGCGCGCTCGCCGAGACGCCGGGCCCGGCTGCACACGAGGTCGAGCACCTCGGCATCCGTGCGCTCGAGCATCACGTAGAGCGTCGGATGCGCTCCACCGCGCTGCTCTGACCCGGAGGATCGCGCAGGTCGGCCTGTAGTCTGACTGGATATGACTGCGGCGCCAGATCCCAAATTGATGGACCGCGTCGTAAATCTCGCCAAGCGGCGGGGGCTCGTGTTTCCGTCGTCGGAGATCTACGGCGGCTTCCGCTCCACCTGGGACTACGGCCCCCTCGGTGTGCTCCTGAAGCGCAACGTCAAGGACGCCTGGTGGCGTTCGATGGTGCAGCTCCGCGACGATGTGGTCGGCCTCGACAGCGCCATCTTGATGGCTCCGAAGGTCTGGGAGGCGAGCGGTCACCTCGCGACCTTCACGGATCCGCTCGTCGACTGCCGGAACTGCAAGGAGCGTTTCCGCGCCGACCACCTGCCGGCGTCGGGCGCCTGCCCCAACTGCGGCGCCAAGGACAGCTTCACGGAGGCCCGCAACTTCAACTTGATGTTCAAGACGTACGTCGGTCCGGTGGAGGACGACGCTTCGGTCGCGTACCTGCGTCCCGAGACCGCGCAGGGCATCTTCGTGAACTTCAAGAACGTCCAGACGACCACGCGCAAGAAGCCGCCGTTCGGCATCGCCCAGATCGGCAAGTCGTTCCGGAACGAGATCACGCCCGGCAACTTCATCTTCCGCACGCGTGAGTTCGAGCAGATGGAGATGGAGTTCTTCGTACCGCCCGAAGACGGTGAGAAGTGGTACGAGTACTGGGTCCAGGAGCGGTACCGCTGGTACGTCGATCACGGCATTCCCGAGTCGATGCTGCGTCTCCGCCCGCACGACCCCGAGGAGCTCTCGCACTATTCGGTGGGCACGAGCGACGTCGAGTTCGAGTATCCGTGGGGTTGGGGCGAGCTCGAGGGCATCGCCAACCGCACCGATTTCGATCTCACGCAGCACACCAAGTTCTCCGGCGAAGACCTCACCTACTTCGACCAGGAGAACGACCGGCGGTACACGCCGTACGTGATCGAGCCCGCGGCCGGCGCCGACCGCGCCACGCTCGCGTTCCTGCTCGCCGCGTACCACGAGGAAGAGGTGAAGGGGGAGAAGCGGGTAGTGCTCAAGCTCGATCCGCGCCTCGCGCCGAGCCAGGTCGCGGTGCTGCCGTTGTCGCGCAACGAGAAGCTCGCGCCGCTCGTGGTCGAGGTGTCGGGGATGGTCCGCCCGAACTTCATGATCGACGTCGACGACGCCGGCTCGATCGGCAAGCGCTACCGCCGCCAGGACGAAGTCGGCACGCCGCTGTGCGTCACGATCGACTTCGACT
>CAZLEC010000274.1:0-6294 GCA_964558245.1 uncultured Burkholderiales bacterium
CTCTCCGACCGGGCCCGTCTCGAGGGAATGCTCGCGCTCCGCAAGGCGCTCGACAGCGTGCGGCGCACGCAGAGCCCCACTCCCGAATCGGACGAAAGCGCGTTCCGGGCGTCGTACTCGGACCCGCGCGACGACGATTCCGCATGGTGGCGGCGCGCGGAGCTTGCACGCGACGGCAACGAGATCGTCAACAAGCTGATCGTCGGTGAGGAGCACTACGCGGAGCCGGTTCCCGACCGCGACCTCGAGTTGGCGAAGGCGCTCGATCGGATCGCCGACTCGATCGAGCGGGTCGCGGCCCAGCTCGACTCCTACCACCTCGAGCGGGCCGAGCATCTCGACGCGATCGAGTTCCTCCTGCGCGAGATGGTGATCAGTACCGTGCCGGCGAGCGCGCCCCGCTCCATCGTGCTCGGCGGCGTCGTCGATCCCGACCAGCTCGACGATGACGACGACGAGATCTCGATCGTTCCCGACGGTTATCCGCTCGAGATCGACGTCGCCGTCGAAGTGCGTTCGCGCTTCCACGACCGATGGATCGCCGGGTTCAGCATCGCCGAAGCAGTCGAGTCCCCCGGCCGGTGCCGCTACCGGCTGACCCGCCGATCCGACGGCATCCCGTTGCCGATCCTGTTCGAGGCGTGTGACGTGCGCGCGGTCTCGGCCGCCTACGACCGCAAGAAGGCGGCCGTCTCCCGATCGTCGGTTGCGGGCCCGCGCTAGGAGCGGATGTCCTTGCGGCGGAACCACACGACCGCTGCGGCAACGAAGACCACGAAGTACGCCGCCTGCACGACGACTCCGGCCACCAGGTCGTGCGAGTAGCGGTTCTGGGTGAACAACGACGTCCACGCGTCGAGGTAGTGGGTGGGGAACCCGTACCGGACGACACCGAGCTGCGGGATGCCGTCGAGGATCTCCGACGTGATGTACACGCCGATGGTCGCCCCGACCGCGCCCGCGGCCGAGTCGGTCAGCGTCGTGAAGAGTGTGCCCAAGGCGAGCAACGCCGTGTACCCGAAGGCAACGTACGCGGTCGCGATCCCGACTCGCTCGATGAGCACCCGCTCGCTCAGTTGGAAGCCGCTCAACAACCCGCTCGCGATCGTCGGCACCGTGACGGCGTGCGCACCGAACAGCACGACTCCGCCGACCAGTCCCGCGAGCACGACGAGAATCGTGCACACCCAGATGAGCACGCCGGCAACGAACGTCTTCGCGACGAGGAGGCGCGCCCGCGACACCGGCCGCATCAGCAGATACCGCAAGTTGCCCCACGCGGCGTCGCTGGCCACCGAATCACCGGCGAACGTGCCGGCGACGACAACGAGCAGGAAACCGCTCATCACGCTCAGCACCGCCGCCGGGACCAGGAGACCGCTCTGTTGCGCGAGCCGGAACAACCCTTCGCCCTCGGCGCGCCGACCCGGCCGGTTCCCGCGTGCGTGAATCGCGACGACGATGAGCGTCGGCAGCGCGACCAGGCCCAGCCAGATCACATACGTGCGCGTGCGGCGCACGGCCTTCGTGAGCTCGGTGCGCACGAGCGCGATCACCGCGCGACCTCGGGTGGCGGTGGGGCACCTTCCGGGCCGCGACCTTCGAGCAGCTCGAGGAACGCGTCCTCGAGCTGCTGCGTCGGCATGATCGTCTCGAGCCGGAGCCCGGCGCCGATGATCGCGCTCGCGAGATCGGATCGCCGGCCGCGGCGGAGGTCGACGACGAGCCCGTCACCTTGCACGCGCACGGAACCCACACCGGGCACGCCGGCGAGCACGCCACGAGCGCGCTCACGGTCGTCGACCTCGAGGTAGACCGATCCCCCCGAGCCGATGAGCTCGCTCACGGTTCCGCTCGCGACGAGCCGGCCGCGGTTCATCACCAACACCTGGCTGCAGGTCTGCTCGACCTCACTGAGGTGATGGCTCGACAGGAGCACGGTGGCGCCGCGCTGAGTCAGCCGCGCGATCAGCTCGCGGATCTCCCGGATCTCGCCCGGGTCCAACCCGTTGGTGGGCTCGTCGAGCACGAGCACCTCCGGCCGGCCGAGCAACAGACGCGCGAACCCGAGGCGCTGCTTCATTCCTTGCGAATAGGTGCGGACCTTCCGGTCGATCGCGTCGCCGAGCGCCGCGATCTGCAGTGCGCCGGCGAGATCGGCGTCCGACATTCGCGCACCGGTCGCGCCCCACCACAGTCGAAGGTTGGCCATCCCCGAGAGGTGCGGGACGAAGCCGGCCTGCTCGACCATTGCGCCGACCCGGAGCAACTCGCGACAGCCCGGTGTCACGGTGCGGCCGAACAACCGCGCCGAACCCTGCGACGGGCGCTCGAGCCCCATCAGGATGCGCAACGTGGTGGTCTTGCCCGCCCCGTTCGGACCGAGCAGGCCGCACACCTCGCCCCGCTCGACGGCGAACGAGAAATCCTCGACGGCGCTCACGGCGCCGAATCGCTTGGAAAGTCCCTCGGCGGCGATGACGGGATCGGGCACCGGATGGGTCTACACCTTCCGGCATCCGACGCCGGCGTCGCGCCCGTGATCCGCGATCGACCCGGACCAACACTCGGCGGAGCACGTGCAGTCCGGGCCGATCACTCGCGGCTCTCCCACGGGTCTTCTCGGCCGGCCGCGCGTTCGGCGCATCACTCCTTGGAGTGATTGGTCGCCGTCACCGTGCGGTGAGTTTCAGAGCGTTGCCAGCGCGAGACCGAGCGCGGCAACCAACGCGGGCACCACGAGGCTGAACGCCAACGTGAGCGCGGCCTCACGGTGCTCGCGGTCGTCGGCGAGACGCACGACTTCGTACGCGAAGGTCGAGAACGTCGTGTACGCGCCGCAGAAGCCGGTGCCCAGGATGACCTTCGGAGTCGACGGGAGCGCGTGATAGAGCACGAGCCCGGTCAGTACGCCGAGCACGAACGATCCACTGATGTTGATAGCGAGGGTCGCCGCCGGCAGCCCTCGGATCACGCGCCGGATCACGAACGCGTCGACCAGATAGCGCGCGAGCGCACCCAGCGCACCCGCGACCGCGATGCCGGCGATGAGCATCAGGCCGGACCGCCGCCGCCCGCGCGCGCCGCGACCCGCCCCAGCGCGACACCGAGCGCGCACGTGAAGAGGCCGGCCGCGACGCTCAGGAGCAGGTAACCGATCCCGAGCAGCGCGTGACCGTCCTTCACCAAGGTCACGGTGTCGACGGCCATCGTCGAGAACGTCGTGAACGCGCCGCAGAACCCGAGGGCGAACAGCGGCCGCGCGTACTTCACGCGCAGACGGCGCTCGCGCGCGAACGACAGGAAGCACCCGAGCGCAAAGGCGCCGGAGAGATTGATCGCGAACGTCGCGCGCGGGAACCCGTCGGTCGGGACGTGCACGACACGACCCACGCCGTAACGCGCGAGCGCGCCGAGCGCGCCCCCCACGAGGATGCAGGCCAATACACCCGGATGGAGGCGCAGGTCGACTGCCGGTTCGGGCACGACGAGTTTCGGCGACGCGGGTCGTTCCGGACGCAAGGGCTATCCGGTTACCGGCAACTGCGCGCAGGCCCTCGCCGCGGTGTTCGCCGCGTTCTTGGCCGCGAGCATCGCGCCCTTCCCGACCTTCAGCATGTACGGGATCCGGCCGGGATGGCGGGCGAAGTAGCGGGCGATCGCGGGGCCGTTGGGTGAGCCGTCGGGGTGCGCGAGCGTGACCATCTCCTCGTCGCCGTCTTCGGCGCGGTCGCTGATGGCACGCACCGCCGACCACGGAACCCCGCGAGCCGCGCACACCGCGGCGACCGACCCGGTCTCCATGTCGACTGCGACCACGCCTTGGGCGATCAGCTGCGCGAGCCGGCCGGGATCGACGATGAAGTCGTCGGAGGTCACGATCGAACCGCGTGCCGTGGGCCCCTCGATCGGCGCGGGCCGGTACTCGTTGCCCGTGGTGCCGTCGACGACGACCTCGGGGATCACGAGATCGCCGATCGTCACGCTCGGCCCGACGCCGCCGGCGATGCCGACCACCATCACGTGGTCGAAGTCGCCGAGACCGAGGAGGCTCTCGGTCGCGCTGGTTGCGAGCGCGGTGCCGACGCCGGTGGTGGTCGCAACGACGTCGGCGTTGCCGACCGTGCCACGGTGCACCGAGACCCCGCCGATCCGGGCCGGCTGCAAACCGAACGCTTTCACGACGGGACGCAACTCCGACTTCATCGGCGCGAGAACACCGACACGAACTCGATCAGCGGCTGGCATGGAACCAGCTTGCCCGAAAAAGAGGCAGCCGCGCCCGCGCCGAGCAAGCGGAAACCGGTCGACACCGTAGGCTCGCCCGAGTGTCACGCACGCGCAACGCGGGACCCGCGCTCGGCGCCGGTTCTCTGGCGGTCCCGTTCGCCACCGTCGCCGGGGTGGCGGTCGGTCTCGGCTTCCTCGGGGCCGTGGCCGCGCGCCCGGCGACGAGGACGGTTGCCGATCTGGCGCTGGTCGTCGTGGCGCTCGCCGCCGGTGCGTGGATCTCGCGTCGCGCGGCGGGGCCCGGCGCGCTGTGCGCGGCCGGCGGTCTCGCCGCGCTCATCGCGGCGTGGCTCCTTCCGCAGCGCACCGATGCGCCGAGCGCGGCGATCCTCGCGTTCTTCTTCGGTGCCGGCGTCAGCCTGCTGACCGGCCGGCGCGAAGACCGTCCGCCGCGCCGCGCCCGGAGTCGGGCGACGGCCACCGTGCTCCTCGTCGCCGTGATCGGCTTCGGCGCCTACGTCGGCGCCGAGACACCCGGGTCGCACTGGTTCGGCGGCGGCATCACGCGCGGACCGACAGCGCGCGGCGAGGTTGCCCTCACCTTCGACGACGGCCCGAACCTCTCGGCGACGTTGCCCATCATGCAGATCCTCGATCGGGCGCACGTGAAGGGAACCTTCTTCGAAGTGGGCAAGGCGATCGACGCCGACCCTCAGATCACGCGCGCGCTCTACGAGCACGGGCAGCTCCTCGGGAACCACTCGTATCACCACGATCAATGGCGGTGGCTCGATCCGCGGTACCCGGAGCTGGAGCGGACGCAGAAGGCCTTCCAACGCGCGATCGGCGTGTGCCCCGCGTTCTACCGGCCTCCGCACGGCGATCGCACGCCGTTCATCGCGCACGTGGTGAGCGACCACCACATGCGCATCATCATGTGGGACGACTCCTCCGGCGACTGGGCGCTCACGAACCCGCGCACGATCGCGCGCCGGACGATTCGCGGCGCGAAGCCGGGATCGATCATCGTGTTGCACGACGGCCTCGACGGCAATCCGAGCGCCAACCGGTCGGCGCTCGTGCGCGCGATCCCGCTGATCCTCGACGGTCTGCGGGCCAAGCACCTCAACGTGGTCGGTCTCGACCAGCTGATCGGCGGCCCCGCGTACCAGGCCTGCTAGCCGATGTAGAGGTGCTTGAGCTCCTGGTACTCGCGGAAACCGTGCGTGCCCATCTCTCGTCCGACGCCACTCTGCTTGTAGCCGCCGAAGGGCGCGTAGCCGCTCGGCGCGGCGGCGTTCACCCAGATCGTGCCCGAGCGGATCCGCTGCGCCACCTTCGTGGCGTTCGTCGTGTCGCCGAACACCATGCCCGCGAGGCCGTAGATCGAGTCGTTGGCGATCCGCACCGCGTCATCCACGTCGTCGTAACCGATGACCGACGCGACGGGACCGAAGATCTCGTCCTGGGCGGCGGGGTTCGAGTTGTCGGGAAGATCGAGCAGCGTCGGCTCGAAGAAGTGGCCCTTGTCGAGGTGCGCGGGACGGTGGCCGCCCGTGACGACCTTCGCGCCGTGCTCGACCGCGGCCTTCACGTATCGCTCCGACTTCGCGACCTGAGCCTCGGTGATCAGCGGACCCATGATCACGCTGTGATCGCTCGGGTCGCCGATCGGCAGCTGGCACGCGAACTCCGCGGCGCGCTCCATGATCTCGGCCTTGCGGTCGTGCGGCACGAGGATGCGGGTCGTGAGGGCGCAGCCCTGGCCTTGGTGCGCCATGAACACGCCGAGACACATGTGCCACGCGTTCTCGGCGGCCTCGGGCAGGTAGATCGCCGCCGACTTGCCGCCCAGCTCGAGGTGCACCTTCTTCACGGTCGATGCGGCCTGCGCCATGATCTCGCGGCCGACCTGGGTCGAACCCGTGAACGTCACCATGTCGACCGCCGGGTGGGTGGTGATCAGCTTGCCGCCCTCGATCGCCTGGTCGATCACGACGTTGAGCACTCCGGGCGGCAGGCCCGCGGCGTCGGCCGCCTCGCCGAAGAGCATCGCCGACAGCG
>CAZLEC010000275.1:0-6294 GCA_964558245.1 uncultured Burkholderiales bacterium
GGTTCGAGCGCAACTCGGCCGCGGTCGCCGGCAAGAAGGCGTTCGTCACCAACCGGGTCGGCGACTTCGGCTTCATGCTGGCGATGTTCCTGATCTTCTCGAAGGTCGGCACGCTCGATTACGGCGCGGCGGCGGCCGCCGCACCGCATCTCTCCCAATCGACCGTCACCGCGATCGCGCTGTTGTTGTTCGTGGGCGCGATGGGCAAGAGCGCCCAGGTTCCGCTGCACATCTGGCTCCCCGACGCGATGGAGGGCCCGACCCCGGTCTCCGCGCTGATCCACGCCGCGACGATGGTCACGGCCGGCGTGTTCCTGGTCGTGCGGGCTCACGTGTTCTTCGACGTCTCTGCCCACGCGAGCACCGTGGTCGCTTGGATCGGCGCGATCACGGCGCTGTTCGCGGCGACGGTCGCCGTGGTCCAGAACGACATCAAGAAGGTGCTGGCGTACTCCACGATCAGCCAGCTCGGGTACATGTTCCTCGCGGTCGGCGTCGGCGCCTACGGGGCGGCGATCTTCCACATGGTCACCCACGCCTTCTTCAAGGCGCTGCTGTTCCTCGGCGCGGGCTCGGTGATCCACGGCATGGGCGACGAGCAGGACATGCGCCGCATGGGTCGCCTCCGCAAGCTGATGCCCGTCACCGCCGGGACGTTCATCGTCGGCTGGCTCGCGATCGCGGGCGTGATCCCGTTCGCGGGCTTCTGGTCGAAGGACGAGATCCTGGCCAAGGCCTGGTTCCACCACGACTACGCGCTGTGGGCCGTGGGTGTTCTCGGCGCGGTGCTCACCGCCTTCTACATGACGCGCCAGGTCTGGCTCGTCTTCTTCGGCCAGGAGCGGTGGAACACGGCAACCGACGTGGAAACCGCTGACCACGACGACGCCCACGCCGGTGCGCACGGCGACGCCCACCCGCCGCACGAGTCGCCGTGGATCATGACGCTCCCGCTCGTCGTGCTGGCCGGGCTCGCGTTCGCCGGCGGGGTCATCGACCTCCCGTTCGACAACAGCAAGCTCAACCTCCTCGACCGGTGGCTCGCGCCGGTACTCCGGGGCGCGCCCGAGATCCACGCCACGTCGTTCGGCGCCGGCCTGGCCCTGTCGACGGGCGCGCTGGTGGTTGCCGTGGTCGGGATCGTCGTCGGCCGCGCGGTGTACCGCAACGGCCTCGACGCGCGCGGCAACGATCCGACGGTCGAGGCGCTCGGCCCGTTCGCGAAGGTGCTCGCCAACGCGTACTACCTCGACGTCGGCCTCGCCCGGTTCGTCAGTGGCCCGATCACCTCCGCCGCGCGCTTCCTCAGCGAGGGTGTCGACCGCGACACGATCGACGGCGCGGTCAACGGCATCGGGCGCACGTTCCAGCGCGCGGGCGGCGGGCTGCGCAAGGTGCAGACCGGCCTCGTGCGCAACTACGCGTTGGCGATCGTGCTGGGAGCGGTATTGGTGCTCGTGTTCGTCACGACGAGGGCGACGCTGTGATCGCGGAGACCGCGGCCGCCGCCGCCCACGTGCCCAACGCGGGGTTCCCGCTCCTCACCGCGCTGATCCTCGTGCCGGCCGCCGGCGCGGTGATCACGCTGTTGGTCCCCGGTCGCCGCTCGGAGCTGACCCGCGTCGTCGGCTACGTCACCAGCGCCGCCACCTTCGGTCTCGCGGTGTACCTGCTGGTGCAGTTCGCCACCGCGCACACCGGCTACCAGTTCGTGTCCGACCACACGTGGATCCGGGCGCTGGGTATCCGGTGGATCCTCGGGGTCGACGGCATCAGCTTGTTCATGGTGGCGCTCACCACGCTGCTGATCCCGATCAGCATGCTCGCCTCGGCCGAGCTCGAGAAGCCGAAGTCGTTCACGTTCTGGATGCTGCTGCTCGAGGCGGCGGTGATCGGCGTGTTCATCGCGCTCGACTCGATCGTGTTCTTCGTGTTCTTCGAGCTCGTGCTCGTGCCGATGTACTTCCTCATCGCGGGCTGGGGACACGGGAACCGTCGCTACGCCGCCGTGAAGTTCTACCTCTACACCGCAACCGGCTCGGCGTTCCTGTTCGTCGGGATCCTCTCGGTTGCGTTCCTGCACCAGCACGCGACCGGCCACCTCACCTTCGACGTGCGCGTGCTCACGACGTGGGCGTCGTCGGCGCACGGCGTGTCGGTGTCGACGGCGAAGTGGCTGTTCGTCGCCTTCGCGATCGGTTTCGCGGTCAAGATCCCGCTCGTCCCGTTCCACACCTGGCTGCCCGATGCCCACACCGACGCGCCCACTGCGGGCTCGGTCGTGCTGGCCGGCGTGATGCTCAAGATGGGCACCTACGGCTTCTTGCGGTTCGCGATCCCGATGTTCCCGCAGGCGGCCGTCGACCTCGCGCCGATCCTGCTCGTGCTCGCGGTCATCGGCATCACCTACGGGGCCATCGTCGCGACGATGCAGCCCAACCTCAAACGCATCATCGCCTACTCGTCGATCGCGCACCTCGCGTTCGTCGTGTTGGGTGTGTTCGCGTTGACGAGGGAGGGGATCTCGGGCGGCCTGTTCACGATGCTCTCGCACGGTCTCACCACCGGGGCGTTGTTCCTCCTCGTGGGCATGCTCTACGACCGCCGCCACACGTACGAGCTGACCGAGTTCAACGGGTTGTGGAAGGCGGTACCCGTCTTCGGCGGGTTGTTCGTGGTCGCGACCTTCGCGTCGATCGGGTTGCCGGGCTTCTCGGGTTTCGTCGGCGAGTTCCTCTCGCTGCTCGGTTCCTTTCTCACGAGCAGGTGGTACGCCGTCGTCGCGACAACCGGCGTGATCCTCGCCGCCGTCTACATGTTGTGGGCGGTGCAGCGCGCGTTCACCGGTGAGCCCGACGAGAAGAACGCGGCCACGCGCGACATCGGCTTCCGCGAGATCTGCACGGTGGCGCCGCTGCTCGGTCTCTCGCTGTTCCTCGGCTTCTATCCCAAGCCCGTGCTCGACCGCCTGCAACCGAGCGTCGCGGCGCTCGTGTCCCAGGTCGAGTCGCACAGCAATCACAAGCCGCCCGCCGTCGACTTCGCCACCGACGAGTGCGTCCCCGACAGCAGCGGCCGCTACACGATCTCCGTGAGCACGTATGCCGCCTCGGTGCGCCACAGCGGCGCGCCGTACACGTTGCTCGTTCCCGGTCCGCTGAAGCCGTGCGAACCGATCGAGGGGTCCAAGTGATCGCGCTCGCCCCCGTCGCCCACATCCAAAGCCCGTCGATCGACTGGTTCGCGATCGCGCCCGAGATCGCGATGTTCTCGGCCGCGCTCGCGATCGTGCTCCTGCGTTCGCTGGTCCGTCACCACCCGCGCGTGCACGAGGCGTCATTGATGCTCGCGATCGGCGGAGTGGTCATCGCCGGGGTGTTCACCGCGGTCCAGTGGGCGTTCGTGCAGAACAACGGGCCGTACCAGACGCTGCTGACCAGCGAGAAGCCGCAGGTCGGGATGGTCGCCGTCGACGGGTTCGCGGTCTTCGCAATGACCGTCGTGCTGATCGCGACGCTGCTCGCGCTCCTGCTGTCGTCGAGCTACCTGAAGCGTGAGCACCTCGAAGGTCCCGAGTACTTCGCGCTGATGATGTGCTCCGCCACCGGCATGATGCTGATGACGTCGGCGAACGACCTCGTGACCGTCTTCTTGTCGCTCGAGATCCTGTCGATCGCGTTGTACGTGCTCGCCGCGTTCGATCGGCGGCGCACGACCTCACAAGAGGCCGGTCTCAAGTACTTCCTGCTCGGGTCGTTCTCCTCGGCGGTCTTCCTCTACGGCGTGGCGCTCGTCTACGGCGGGACCGGCACCACCAATCTCACGGGTATCGCGTCCTTCCTTGCGACCACGACGCTCCTCCACGACGGCGCGCTGCTGCTCGGTGTCGCGTTCCTTCTCGTCGGTCTCGGATTCAAGGTCGCGGCCGCGCCGTTCCACATGTGGACGCCCGACGTGTACCAGGGATCTCCCACCCCCGTGACCGCCTTCATGGCGTCGGCTACCAAGGCCGCGGCGTTCGCGGCGATCCTGCGCGTGTTCGTGGGGGCGTTCTCGCTCTACAGCGTCGACTGGCGACCGATCGTGTTCGCGCTCGCCGTCGTGTCCCTGCTCGTCGGGAGCGTCGCCGCGATCGTGCAGACCGACGTGAAACGCATGCTCGCCTATTCGTCGATCAGCCACGCCGGCTACATCCTGATCGCCGTGCAGGCGGCGACGGCGAAGGGCACGAGCGCGGCGTTGTTCTACGTGCTCACGTACGCGTTCATGACGATCGGCGCGTTCGCGGTGGTGGCGGTCGTCGCGACGCAGGGCGACGATCAGCACGCGCTCGCCGACTATCGCGGCCTGGCCCGACGGCAACCGCTCCTGGCCGGCGTGTTCACGTTGTTCCTGCTCGCGCAGGCCGGCGTGCCGCTCACGGGCGGGTTCGTGGCGAAGCTCTCGGTGTTCAGCGCGGCAGTCGACCAGCGGCAGTACGTGCTCGCGCTGATCGGCATGCTCGCCGCCGCGATCGCGGCGTACGTCTACCTGCGCATCGTGCTCGCCATGTACGCGCCCGCCGACGACGACGCGCAGCCCGCGGCCTCGACCCGCGCCCAGGTCGACTTCGGAACCCGTGTCGCGCTCACGCTCGCCGCGGCCGCGGTGCTCTTCCTCGGGATCGTGCCCGGCGGCATGCTCGACTTCGCCAAGCACGCGACCCAGCTGCTGACGCACTAACACTCGGCTGCGACCTGCGGCCCTCGATCGCCCGTGTGACTTTCGTCATCTGGCCGGGCCTCCGGATCTGCGCCTGGCCGTTCGACACTCGGCTGCGACCTACGTCCAGCGGTCCTACGCGACCACGTCGCCTTTCCGGCGGCGGAAGCGGCGGCGGCTCGCGGGCACCGCGGCGCGGTCGAGCGCGTCGTTGGCGAGCTCGTACGCGGCGTCGATCAGCTCGCGCGCGCCGGAGAAGTCGAACAGATCACGGGGGTCCGGCGGGCGGGGGAGCTGGATCACCTCGATCTCGGGCGGCGCGAATCGCAGCTCGAGCTCGAAGCGTTGGCTGCGCGCGTGCGTGAAGCTCGTCATCACCACGTCGAGCGGTGATCGCTCGACTCGCTCCGACATGCCCGACGAGACGTTGAGGACGAAGACCCGGTCGACGGGACCGGCCAGCGCGTGCGAGAGCGGCACGTTGTCGACCACTCCGCCGTCGACCAGCCGCCGGCCGTCGTGGTGGACGATCGGGAAGACGCCGGGGAGGGCGGTGCTCGCGAGGAGTGCGGGCTTGAGCGGCCCGCGAACCAGTACGACCTCGTCCCCGGTGTCGAGGTCGGTCGCGATGACCCGCAGTGGCACCTGGAGGTCCGAGAACAGGCGGGCGGGCGTGCTGTGGTGGATCAGCGACTCGAGGCCGGAGCTCTCGAAGAGGTGCGTGCCTCGCCGCACGACGTTCCAGGCCCGGTGGATCTTCCCGCCGGGAAACACCTGATCACTGCGTAGTTGCTCCCACACCGCGGCGAGCTGCGCCACTCCGGTGAGGTTCGGGGCGTAGCAGATCCCGGCCCCGTTCAACGCTCCTGCGGAGGTGCCGATCACGACGTCGGGCACGATCTCCCGCTCGAGGAGGGCCCGGAGCATGCCGACCTGGCTCACGCCCTGGTTGCCGCCCCCGGAGAGCACGAACGCGGTGCGCGGGCCGTCGGGCCTCCGTGGCGCGCGCCGGCGGCCACCGGTCGGGAAGGCCAGTCGCGAGCCCATTCTGGGTTCATCGGCCGGCCTCGGGGTGAGCTTGCGTGTATTTGGTCTCCCGGTCGCTTCGTCCACGTTCATCACCAACGCGCGAAGGCCGTCGCCCATTTCTCTTCCGCGAAATGCCCACGCGTATACTCCGCCTCGATCCCTCCCCGGTCTGGTCCCGGAGCCGCGTCGTGACCGAGTTCTACAGGCAGTACCTCGCCGTCGCGGTCTTCGTCGTTGCAGCATTCGGCATGGTCGGAGCGATGCTCACGGTCGCCCGGATCCTGCGTCCGACGCTCCCGCAGGACGAGAAGTACATCACCTACGAGTCGGGATCCGACCCGCTGCCGCTGTTCGGGCAGGCGAACGTCCGCTACTACGTGTACGCCCTGCTCTTCGTGATCTTCGACGTCGAGGCCGTGTTCATCTTCCCGTGGGCGGTCGACGTCGACGCGTTGCGCTGGTTCGGGCTGATCGAGATGACCGTGTTCGTGCTGGTGCTGCTCCTGGGGCTCGCGTACGTCTGGCGCAAGGGGCTCCTCAAGTGGGCCTGATCAGCTCCGGCAA
>CAZLEC010000276.1:0-6241 GCA_964558245.1 uncultured Burkholderiales bacterium
TGACCTTGTACTTCTCGACGATCGACCAGAGCCGGTCCTTGTCGGGGAAGTCGGGGGTGCCTTCGTAGAGCACGCTCGTCGTGCGGTTCGCGAGGGGCCCGTAGACGATGTAGGAGTGGCCGGTGACCCAGCCGACGTCGGCGGTGCACCAGTACACGTCGGTGTCGGGATTCAGGTCGAAGACGTGCTTGTGCGTGTACGCGCACTGCGTGAGGTAGCCGCCCGTCGTGTGCATGATGCCCTTGGGCTTGCCGGTCGTGCCCGACGTGTAGAGCAGATAGAGGAGGTCCTCGCTGTCCATCTCCTCGCACGCGCACTCGGCCGGCTGCCCGGCGACGGTGTCGTGCCACCACACGTCGCGACCGGCTTGCATCGCGACCTCGTTGCGCGTCCGCCGCAACACGAGGACACGGTCGACCGAAGGGGTCTCGGCGAGCGCCTCGTCGGCGATGTCCTTCAACGCGACGACACCACCGCGCCGCCACGCGCCGTCGGCCGTCACGAGCACCTTGGCCTGCGCGTCGTTGATGCGATCCTTGAGCGACTGCGCGCTGAAACCGCCGAACACGACGGAGTGGGCCGCGCCGATGCGGGCGCACGCGAGCATCGTCGCGACCGTCTCCGGCACCATGCCCATGTAGATCGCGACGCGGTCACCCTTGCCCACGCCGAACGAGCGCAACGCGTTGGCGACGCGGCAGGTCTCCTCGAGCAGGTCTCGGTAGCTGACCGTGCGGGTGTCGCCGGGCTCGCCCTCCCAGTGGAACGCGACCTGATCGCCGTGGCCGGCGTCGACGTGACGATCGAGACAGTTGTACGAGACGTTGAGCTTGCCCCCCACGAACCATTTCGCGAACGGCAGATCCCACTCGAGGATCGTCTGCCACTCGTGGGTCCAGTCGAGGGCGAGCGCCTGGGTCGCCCAGAATCCCTGCCAATCACGTTCGGCGTCGTCGTACACCGATGCGTCGGTGTCCAGTGCGTCCTTGCGGAAGGCCTCGGGCGGAGGGAACGTCCGCCCTTCCTCGAGTAGCGCTTCGAGCGCGTCCGACATGCGAGTCCCCTCTTCTTGCGAGTGCGCGCAGGTTAGCTACCTCCCGAAGGTGACGACGCGGTGCGCGCCGAGTCCCTCGGGATCCGCGAGCGCCGTCGCCTCGCCGACGCGGCTCCGACCGGCCAGCGCCTCGAGGTCGCCCAAATGCGCGCGTTCGTCCCACGTGCGGCGAGCGTCGTCGACCAGATCGTCGATACCGAGGTCCCGGAGCCACTCGGCCTGGGACTGATCGGCCACGAGCGCGAAGCCCGACGCCCGCGCCGCGCGGAGCAATTGCTCGCGCACGATGTCGGCGGTGATGTCGCACTCACCGGCCGCGTCGAGCGGCGAACCGGCGCGCTGGTGCGCGCGGTACGTCCGCAGCCAGCTCGTCGCCGAGCCGGGCGCGGCGCCCCGGCGTACCAGTCCGCTCACGTCGTCGACGTAGTCGATCGTGACCAAGGATCCGCGGTGCAGCAGCCGCGCGCAGACGTCGAACCACGCGTCGAGGCCGCGAGCGATCGGAAGGCGCGAGCCGACCGGCACTACGAGTCCGGCAGTGATCGCGTCGAGCACTCCGGCATCCGCGGACTCGGCGGGCACGAGCACCTCGGCGAACTCGCCCGAAGGTGCGAGCGCGATCCGCACCTCCCGCCAGCCGTCGTTGCTCGACTCGGCAACGCCGAACGGCAAGTTGTCGAGCAACTCGTTGGCAATCACCACGCCGCGGATCTCGAGCGCGGGGAGCTCATCGAGCGCCACGAACACCGGGCCCGAGCCCTCGACCGCAGTTGGCGAATCGCCGGACGACGCGCGCGAGAACGGCCCCAGCGCCTCGTCGGCCGGCTCGAGATCCAACCGTTCGCGTTGCTCCTCGCGGAGCGGTGCCGATCGTTCCACGAGCACGTAGTGCAACGCGCCCAGGCACGCAGGTTGTGCCCGCAGCACGTCGCGTGCGAGCCGGCCGTTGCCCGCGCCGGCCTCCACGACCACGAACGGATCGGGCTCGGCCATCTCCCGCCACAAGCGATCGAGCGCGCGCGCGACACACGCGCCGAACAGCGAGCCGACCTCCGGACTCGTGACGAAGTCTCCGCCCGCGCGCCCGGCGCCGTGACCGGACGCGAAGAAGCCGACTTCGGGCTCGTACAGCGCCAGCTCTACGAAACGGTCGTAGGTGATCGCGCCCTCGCGTCGGATGAGACGCGCGATCGCGGCGGTGGCCGGTCCGGCTAGAACGCCCGCTCCCCGATGCGGGCGAACAACTCCGGGTACACACCGATCACGACAACCACCGTGCCCATGAGCGCGATGGCGCCCGCAAGCGCCGGTGGGACGCGGATCGCGGTGCGGTCGCCCTCGGCGGGCTCGTCGAACCACATCTTGCGCACCACGCCGAAGTAATAGAAGAACGCGATCACCGAGTTGACGGCCGCGAGCACCCCGAGCGCCACACCCCAGCCGGTGCCGGCCTGGATGATCGCTCGGAACATCACGAACTTCGCGAACCAGCCGGCCAACGGGGGCACCCCGGCCAGCGACGCCATGAAGAGGGTCATCGTGACCGCCAGCACCGGCGACGTGGCGAAGAGGCCTGCATACGACGAGATCTCGCCGCTGCTCGTACGCCGCGCCACCGCGATCACGATCGCGAACGCCCCGAGGTTCATGGCGGCGTACACGAACAGGTAGATCACGACTGCGCTCATCGCGCTCGCCGCCACGCTGTTGTCGCCCCGGGCGCCGGCGATGCCCGCCGCCGCGAACGGAACGAGCATGAACCCGCCCTGCGCCACCGACGAGTACGCCAGCATCCGCACGATGTTGGTCTGGCGCAACGCGGCCAGGTTGCCGAAGGTCATCGACAGCGCGGCCAGCACGAGCACTGCGGCCCACCAGGCGTGCGCGCCGGAGCCGTTCGCGTAGAAGCCGAAGTAGATGATGCTGATGAGCGCAACGAACCCGCCCGCCTTCGACGCGACCGAGAGGAACGCGGTGACGGGTGTGGGCGCACCTTCGTAGGTGTCGGGCGCCCAGAAATGGAACGGTACGGCGCTGACCTTGAACGCGAAGCCGATCAGCGACAAGAAGATGGCGACGGTCAGCAACGACGACGTGCCGTGGACCGACACGTAGTGCGCGATGTCGGAGAGCTTGGTCGCGCCGGTGACCCCGAAGATCAACGACATGCCGTAGAGCATCAGCGCCGACGAGAGCACGCCGATCAGGTAGTACTTGACGCCCGCCTCGTTGGACTTGCGGTCATGCTTGCGAAAGGTCGCGAGGATGAACGTGGGGATCGAGATCGTCTCCAGCGCCACGAACAACGTGATGAGATCGCGCGCCGACGCCATCATGCTCATCCCGAACGCCGAGGTGAGCAGCAGGACGTAGAACTCGCCCTTGTAATAGTCGCCGTCGTTGATGTAGTCGACCGAGATCAGGATCGTGACGTAGGTCGCGACGAGGAAGAAGCCCTTCAGCGCGAGCGCGTAGTGATCGACCGCGTACGCGCCGCCGAACATGTACCGGTCGTGGCCGCTGGCCGCGAGCGTCGCGATCGGGACCAGCGCGGCCAGAACGCCGACCGACGCGATGCGCGACGTCTGCCACGCCTCCCGGTCGGGAAGGAGGAGATCGGCGACGAGCACCGCCGCGATCGTCACGACGAGGATGATGTCGGGCGCGAGCGCGTGCCAGTCGAAGACGGGGTTCTTGAAGGCCGCGGCGTGCGCGGTCAGGGCGGCGGCGAGCACGTCAGCAGCTCCCAATCACCAAGATCACAGTCACTTGATCACGGTCGCGATCGCGTTCGTCACGTGCGTGACGGCGGGGTCGGTCACGTGGAACACGATGTTGGGGAACACGCCCAGCGCCACGATGAGCGCCAGGATCGGCGCCCAGGCGGTCCACTCGAAGCTCGAGACGTCGTGGATGTGCGCGTTCGCGAACTCGGCTTTCGGCTCGCCGAACGCGACCTTCTGCAACATCCATAACAAATAGCCCGCGGCGAACACCGTGCCCACCGCGGCCACCACCATGTAGAAGCGGAACAGCGGCTGGCTGAGCCCGTGCGCGGGGCTGAACGCCGAGAGGATCGCCGGGAACTCGCCCCAGAATCCTGCGAGGCCCGGGAGGCCGAGGCTCGCCATCACGCAGAAGCCGAGGATCCAACCCATCTTCGGCGCGGAGACGAGGAGCCCGCCGAGCCGCGACATCTCACGGGTGCCGTAGTTGTGCTGGACCGATCCGGCGATGAAGAACAACATGCCCGTGATCAGACCGTGCGCGACCATGCCGAAGATCGCAGCGTTGATGCCGAACGAGGTCATCGTTGCGATCGCGAGCATCACGAAGCCCATGTGCGCGACCGAAGAGAAGGCGATCAGGCGCTTCATGTCCTTCTGGGCCAGGCAGACGAGCGCGCCGTAGATGATGCCGATCACCGCGAGACCGCCGATGTACGGCGCCCAGTCCTTGGCCGCGTGCGGGAGCATCGGCAGGGCGATGCGGATGAATCCGTAGGCGCCCAACTTCAGCAGGATCGCGGCCAGGAGCACCGAGCCGACCGTGGGTGCCTCGGTGTGCGCATCGGGCAGCCACGTGTGGAACGGGAACATCGGCACCTTGATCGCGAAGCCGAGGAACATCGCCGCGAAGATCAGGTCTTGCGTGCTCTTCACCAACCCGGCGCCCGCGGCTTTGGTCAGCAGGACCATGTCGAAGCTGTGCTGGATGCCGGCCACGTGCGTGTTCACGTCGACCTTGAAGTAGAGCGCCAGGAAGCCCAGGAGCATGAGGGCCGAGCCGAACAGCGTGAACAGGAAGAACTTGATCGACGCGTATTGGCGGTTGGGTCCGCCCCACACACCGATCATGAAGAACATCGGGAGCAGCACGATCTCGAAGAACACGAAGAACAGGATGAGATCCTGCGCGATGAACGTGCCGTTCATGCCGACTTCGAGGATCAGGATCAGTGCGAGGAAGGCCTTCGGGTTGTGCGGCTCCGGGAAGTGGTTCCACGAGTAGATGACGCACAGCACGGTGATGAACGCCGACAGCACGAGCATCGGGAGCGAGATGCCGTCGATGGCCACGTGGTAGTGGCTGTTGATGACGTCGATCCAGCGCTTGTCGACGTTGAACTGGAGCCGGCTGCTGTGGTTGTACTTGAAGCGGAACATGATGCCGACCGTCACCGCCAACGGCGCCAGCGTGGCGAGGAGCGCGATCCACTTGATCGACTCCTCCTCGGCCCGCGGCACGAGCATCACGATCAATGCCCCTACCGCCGGAATCAGAACCGTGAGTGTCAACGCCCACGAGTCGAACCAGTTCATCGAGCCGATTCCCCTCCGCTTACGTGAAGATCCACAGCGCGAGGGCGAACAGCCCAACCGCGAGGACCAAGATCAAGGCATAGAACTGCAGGCGACCGGTTTGCACGCGACGGACCTCGCCGCCCGCCTCACCGGTCACGTTCGCGAGACCGTTCACGAGACCGTCGACACCGCGCTGGTCGATGTACTCGTACGTGAACCGGCCGACTCCGATTGCGCCGCGACCGGCGTAGTTGAGCACGTTGTCGATGACGTGCTGGTTGACCCAGTAGACGCCGTCGGCGATCGCACCCTTGAGCGAACCGACGATGATGTCGGTGTACAGCACGTCGAGGTAGTACTTCATCACGAGGAAGTGCTTCAGCGAACGGGCGAGCGGGTTGCGGTCGGTGAGGCGCTGCGGGCCGGCCCCGAGCCAGTAGTACGCGTAGCCCACGCCGATGCCGGCCAGCGCGATCAAGACCGAGATCGTTGCGAGGATCACGCTGAACTTGGCGGTGCTGACGTCGACGAATGCGACCCGCGGCTGGAACCACTTCTCGAACTTCTCCACGCCCGGAGCGTTGATGAACCCGGCGAACACCGCGAAGAACGAGAGCACGAAGAGCGGCATCGTGATGAACCCGTTGCTCTCGTGGGGACCGTGGCCGTGGCCGTCGTCGCCGTGGGCCGCCGCCGCGTGCGGTCCGAACCCGGGTACGAAGGAATCCTGCTCCTCGGCGAGGTGGTGCTCGATGAGCTCGTCGCCTTCGGCGAACACCTCCGCCTCGTGCACTTCGGCGAGCTCGTGCTCGACCGATCCGCGGTACTCGCCGTGGAACGTGAGGTAGACGCAGCGCGTCATGTAGGCCGCGGTCATGAACGC
>CAZLEC010000277.1:0-6240 GCA_964558245.1 uncultured Burkholderiales bacterium
CAACCTCACACTCCTGTGCTGGGCCCACCACCGAAAACACCACCTCGAACACGCCGCCCGAGCCCGCGCCCGCCCCGGATAATCGATCGCGCGTCCATTACCGGCGCTCGGGGCCGGATCAGGCAGGTCTCGATTCCGTCTGCTTCGATGGCGCGCCTCGAGCGCCGAGACTTCGAATGCACCTTCATGGGCGCTGGCATACTCAGCATGTGCCGCGAGATCGCGATGTTCAGGCGTTCAACGATCGCGCCGGTGCGTATGAAGGCGGCCGGCTCGGCCGGATGCAGCATGACATCGCAGTCCGCACTGCCGACGTGGCAGTGGCAATCGGTGATGTCCCGCGGCGGGCCCTCGATGTCGGTTGCGGAACCGGCCTTCTCCTACGGCTACTTGCCGTCCGCTTGCCCCGGGCAGAGGCATTGGTTGGAATCGATGCGGCATCGGGCATGATCGATGTTGCGGAGTCGAAATCAGATGATTCACGCCTGAGCTTCTGCAATGGAATCGCGGAAGACCTGCCCTTTCCTGATGAGTCATTCGACTTGGTAGTCAGCACAACGTCCTTTGACCATTGGAAGAACCAGAGTCTGGGGCTGCACGAGTGTGCGCGGGTCCTCGCTCCGAACGGTCAACTGGTGCTCACCGACCTCTTCTCCGTGCTCCTCGTTCCCACGACGCTCGCCGGCCGTCGAAACCGAGCACGAACGAAGCCTCGGGCCGAAACGCTCTTGAGAGCTGCCGGGTTTCGAGACGCGACCTGGCGTCGCTCCTACAGTCTGATCATTGGGACCGTGGTGGCGTCGAAGTAGCCGAAAGAGCTGCCCCAGACGTGCGGCTGCGTCTGGTGGCGTGACCGTCTTCCGTCAGGGCAATCTGAGCGGGTTGCGCTACACGCCGATACCGGATGGCCCGGATCTTGCGCCGTTGTTCGGGGCGATGTCGTCCGAGATCGCCGCCGCGGTTCTCGCGCGGTTGCGGGAGGCCGATGAGGGGATCGTGCGGCTTGCGCGCGCCCTCGGCTCCAAGGAAGAACACGACTACGAACATTCGTCGAGTGATCGTCTCGGCTTGCACACGACCTACTCGCCGGAGATCGACGGCCTCCTCTCGAGCGCGAGCACGATCGACAACGGCGACGGCACGTTCTCCCGCGGCTCAGCCGACTTCTGCTTCGGGATCGATGCCTTTCCCCGGACGGGCGACCAGCCGCGACGCTGACACGTCGAGATCAGTGTGTGGAGCGGTTGCGATCGGCGTCTTTGTCCGGGCGAGCCGCACGAGTTGTTGCGTATGACGGGCGCAGCAACTTCCCCGATCGACGCCGCCGATCTCCTGGTGACCCAGGTCGACCGGCTGTACGAATGGGTCCGGAACCAACCGGACGTGGGCTGGAAGATCTTCCGGCACCCCGACGCCTGACTCCGCGACGTAACGGCATCGGACGCGGCACGGCCCCCTCGAAACGAGGGGGCCGTGCGCGGAAGCTCCGACGAATGTCGGTTAGAACTTCAGGACGGTGCCCGGCTCGAGCGTGTCGGTGGTCTTACCGACGCACACGGAGCCGGTGATCGCCTGACCCGTCTTGATGGTCTTGAACGCGGTTCCGGTCCCGCCGGTGACCTTGCCGGTGAGCGTGACCCGCGAGCTCGTACCCGCAGGGCACTTGCCGAGGCCCTTCGCCGGACCGAACTTCACGTTCCCCTTGGTCGTGCCCTTCTTGGTCGCCCACGTGATCGTGATGTTCAGCGTGCCGGTGGTCGCCCCGGACGTGGTGAACGTTCCGCCTCCCGAACCGCCGGTTGCCGCGGTCGGCGTGCAGGTCGACAACGTGGCTGTGAGCTTCGACCCCACTGTCTTCGTTGCCAACTTCTTGCATTGGCCGGGCGAGGTCGCGGCGGACGCGGGCATTGCCAGCGGCACTGCGAGTAGTGACACCGCCGCGGCTGCGGCGACA
Organism: uncultured Burkholderiales bacterium; assembly: GCA_964558245.1. Taxonomy (GTDB): domain Bacteria; phylum Actinomycetota; class Acidimicrobiia; order IMCC26256; family PALSA-610; genus JBBQER01. The sequence goes on from CAZLEC010000277.1 coordinate 1,955, forward strand.
AGTGTGCGAGTACGAACCGAGATCTTCATTGACTTCCCCCTCGTTGGTCAGCTGTTGACCGGACGTTACCCGGTGGTCGCCGGTCGAACGCGGGCGCCGCTGCTCCTACCGCTCGCGGCGCCGGCCGACATGGTCGACGAGGTGGGGCACGAGGCCGTCGTCGCGGGAGAGCAGCACGTCGTTGTAGTGGCGCTCACCCCGGTGATGGCCTGCACCCTCGGGCGAGAAGCCGAGCAGCACACTGATGCGGTGCGGGCCTTCCGCGCTGGTGGGCGGCATCGAGGCGTGCAGCACGTCGGAGAAGTGGAACGAGACGTCGCCGGCCCGCGCCGCGAACGACACGCCGCGCGGCGCGTGCTCCTCGGTCCCGTCGATCGTGGGGTGCGTCATGTGGTGCGAGCCGGGCAGCGCGCGTAGCTCGCCCGCGGCCTCCGAGCCGTCGGTGAGACAGATCGTCATCACGAAGCCCGGGCAGTTCAGCGCGTGACCACCCATGCCGCAGTCGCGGTGCCACGGGAGGTCGGCCAGGCCTTCCTTCACGTCGGCCCGTTTCCACAACACGGTGACCCCGTCGTTGTCGGTCGTGCGCTTCGCGGACACGCGAACCGAGGCGAGGTCGCGCAATGCGAGCACTCGCTGGTCGTCGTGCAGCGCGCGGAGTCGAGGGCGAGTAGCCGCTCGCAGGACGCGGCACAGCACCGTGGCGCCGCTGGCGTCGCGTCCCCACCATGACATCTTGTCGCCTTCGCGGGCTTCGTCGCTCAACACTTCGGCGTCGTCGAGGAACCCGGCGATCTCTTCGGGCGTGAACACCTCGCGCACGAGGAGGTAGCCGCACGTGTCGAGAAAGTCGCGCAGACGTTCGGGGTGCTCGGCGACGTCGTGCATCGTGAACGTCGCGGCCGGGTCGAGCCCGTGCAAGTCGACTCGATCGGCGTCGTACACCGGTCGGCCGTGGTACATCGCGCGCAGCGCGGGCTCCCAACGCACGAACCGGAGCGGGTTGCCGCGAACCGTCTCGACCCGCCCGCCGTAGAGCAGACCCGGCGGCGTGTCGAGGTCGCTCGCGAGGCCGCGCCACGAATCGTCGTCGAGTGCGATCACGGTCTTGGCCGGCGCTTCGCCTTCGACGATTTCGATGGTGTCGCCGGCCGGTACGTAGGTGAAGGCTCCCGCGGCGGTGCGGATCGCGAGCGGCCCGATCTTCGCCGCGTCGCCCGCGGCGAGTGCGCCGTTTCCGGCGGCCAGCCGGGCCGGGAGCTCCTCGCGGTGGAACCGATCGAAGTCGAGCGTGTCGTCGCGGAGCGTGTCGACCATGAGGCAACGATAGCGGCGTCCGGTGATTCACGTGAGGTGACCCAACCCGCCGGGCGACCGTAGGTGTAGAGAGGTTGTCAGCTGCGCTTGCGGGCCGGACGAAGCGGGAAGAGACGATCGAACACGACGGCGAGTTCGAGGAGTGGGTCGCGCCGCATCTCCAGGCGATGGGGTATCTCGCGGCGCGTCTCGCCGGAGCAACGGATCGCGACGACGTGGTGCAGGAGGCGCTGACGAGGGCGTGGCGCAAGCGCAGCCAGTTCGACCCGTCGCGTGGCAGTCCGCGCGCGTGGTTACTGGCGATCGTTGCTGATCGGGCGCGCCGAACCTGGCGGCGCCGGGCGGCCGGACCCGTCGGTATCCGAACCGGAATCGTCGCCGGGCCCGACGGTGGTGGTGTCGACCTCGAGCGCGCAGTCGCGAAGTTGCCGCCGCGGATGCGCCTCGCAGTCGACTGCGTGTACTTCGTCGACCTCACGATCGCCGACACCGCCGCGGTGATGGGGGTGTCCGAGGGCACTGTGAAGTCGACCCTGTCGGACGCGCGCGCTCGTTTGCGATCGATGTTGGAGGTGTCGTGATGCCCGATCTCGACGAACAGCTACGAGCCGCCGGGGCGCGATGGCGCGCGGAACAACGCGATCTGGTTGTCGATCTCGACGGCGCGACTACCGGCGCGCACGGGCGCGGCCGAGCGGCCGCGGTGGCCTTGTGCGTGATCGCACTCCTGGCGATTGTCGGTGTCGTCCTGGTCGCGAGCCGACCGACGCACCACCCGCGCGTCAGCGTGGAACCGACCACCACCCAACCGATCGCCGCACCGGTGAATCCCGACGTGATCGAGCTGAGCTCGGAGATCGTGCAACCCGACGTGCTCGCGGTCGACGGCAGGTACGTGTGGGTGACGGGCTATGCACCCGACGTGAGGCATACCCCCGACATCGCCGGCATCGAAGGCCCGGCGCACTTGCAACGGATCGACACGGAGACGGGGAAGCTGGTCGGCGACGTCACGCTGCCCGACAACTCTCCGGGCGGGCTGCGAATCGGCAACCGCGCGGTGTGGTTGAGCGGCCAACAGGGCGAGGAGTCGACAGAGGTCCTGAAGGTCGATGCCGCCACCATGCGCGTCGGGGCGCGGATCCCCGGCGTCAAGACCGGCGATCTGGCCGTGACGGCCGACGCGGTCTGGGCGACCGACGGCGTCGGCGGTCTCCGCCGCATCGATCCCGCGACCGGGCACGTCGTGACGACCATCGACCTGCATTCGAACAAGCTCTACGCCGCGGGTTGGGTCGTCGCGGGCCCGGTTGGCGTGTTCGTCGGTAACGGTTACCGCGGCACGATCCAGCGGATCGACCCGACTACGAATACCGCGGGGCCCGAGATCCACGTTGCCTCCGACCTCGCCGAGATGGTCGAGCTCGACGGTTCGCTTTGGGTCGAGCGATCCGACGGGAGCCAGCTCATCGACGTGCTCGGCGGCACCACCGTCAAGCGCACGATCGATCTGCCCGAGCGTGCTTCCGACCTCGCAACCGACGGGAAGGTGCTCTGGCTCGGCACCGAGTCGGCGCACGTGATGCGCGTCGATCCGGAGACCGGCGCCGTGTCGGGAGTCGCGATGCCCGCCGGGACTCGTACGGACGCGGTCGCTTCCGACCCGGCCACCGGCGCGGTCTGGGCGACCAGCATGACGCCGACCCCCCGGCTGCTCCGCGTTCCGACGGATACGCCGACATCGACATCGTCGCGACCGTGTTCGTCGTTCGATTGCCCGCCGGGGCCCGCGGCTCTTTGCCCGCCGCACCAGACCGAACCGTCGATGCGCACCAGCTTCTGCGGGCCGAAGCCGGTGGCCGGCAACGGACTCGGACCGTCGGGAGAATGCACCGGTCGCGAGACCGCGCCCCCGTGCGCCGCCGGGATGGTGCCGGGCCGTTACTACGCCTACACACTTCCGGGGCGCTGCGACGGAAGGCTCGTGCTCGACGGTCGGCACTGGTTCTCGAGCCTCCCGCCGCCGACGAACGTGCCCGACATCGACGTGTGGGCGTACGTGGCGCCCGGCGGCAAGACCGCCGGCTTCATCGCACCGGCCGGCGCGGTCCAGTTCGAGCCCGACACCGGGCAACGCGCGCCGGGCTGCGGCGATTGACGAAACCTGGCCGCGAGACAGGCGGTTCTTGGCACACTGACACGCCGCGATGAGTACGGTGGTACGGGGTGTGAGGGGGACACGTGCGCCGACGCAGTCGTGCGAGCGGGCGGTCGGTGTCGCTCCGAAGCACGCGCAGTCACGCCCTTGGCACCCCACTGTTCCTGATGCTTCTGGTGATCGGTCTGCTCGCCGGGCCGATGGGCGGCATCGATGCCGCGCCCGCACCACTGCCGAGCGCAGCCGCGGGCTGGTCGATCACGCCGAGCGCGAGCCCGTTCGACCCGGCGGCGATCCCGTGGACGGGAGTGTCGTGCTCGAGTGACACGAGCTGTTTCGCGGTCGGGATGAGGGGGACCTTCGAGAGCCCGTATCCCGGGGTCGCGGTCGAGCGGTGGGACGGCGCCACGTGGTCGATTGTCGACGCTCCGAATCCCGCAGGCGCGACGTTGAGTGCGGTGTCGTGCCCGAGCGCGACGAGTTGCTTCGCGGTCGGGAGCACCGATTCGGGCGCGGGCACGCTCGTGGAGCAATGGAACGGCACAGCGTGGTCGGTGGTCGCGAGCCCGGCACCGAGCGGCGCGACTTCGATGAGCCTCCTCGGTGTCTCGTGCCCGAGCGCGTCGAGCTGCTTCGCGGTTGGCGGGTACTCGACCGCGACCGCAGGCGGGACACTGGTCGAGCAGTGGGACGGTTCGGCGTGGTCGGTGGTCGCGAGCCCGAACCCGGGCGGTCCGAGCGGCCTGCAAGCGGTGTCGTGCGTCGATCCCGCGAATTGCGTCGCCGTAGGAGCATCTGCGGCGGGCCCGCT
>CAZLEC010000278.1:0-4155 GCA_964558245.1 uncultured Burkholderiales bacterium
ACAACCTCACACTCCTGTGCTGGGCCCACCACCGAAAACACCACCTCGAACACGCAAAGAAACGCGAATGAAACCGCGCCCGCAGGAGAGAGCATCACTGGGGTGGTTCGGCGTCCTCGACGCCTGCCGTGCGAGCCCGCTCCGGAACGGGTAGTCGGCGGGGGATCTCGTTGTCGAGCAAAGCGCTCTATGACAGCGCTTCTTGGATCTGCGAAGCGAGCGCGGCCACGTCGACCGTGCCGGTGGTGTCGACTTCGATGACTGGCCATCCACCGGCGACCGGCTCGGTGGTTTCGTTGGTCCAGAGTTCGGCGGTATGTCGGTGTTCTGAGACGTAGTCGACCGGACGCGTCTCGCTGCGGGCCGCGTACCTCGCTTCAGCGACGCCGCGTTCGCAGCGGCAGAAGACCTCCACCAGGCTGCCGGGAAGACTGCTCAGGTCGCCAACTGATTGGGTTCGAGGCCAGACGCTTTCGAGTACGACGTCGCCGCGGACTTCAGCTGCCAAGGCCAAAAGGATCGTGACGGCTGCGCGACCCGTGCGGCGTGCGGCTTCGATGTCGGGAACATCGAGGACGGCGAAGAGCGCGGACTTGATGGTGTCCTTCGCGAGCAGAGGCACCCCGAGTTCGTCGGCCAGGCGACGAGCCAGGGTCGTCTTTCCGCTCGCGGCAGGGCCTGAGACAACGACGTAGCGGCGGCGCTCCGGCGTGGTCTCCACGGCTCCACTATCGCCCGTCTTGCGGCACCCGGCATCCGAGATTCGGCGGTCGGTAGATGAGCGGTGAGCGACTGACCGCTTCGCTCAGCGCGTCCCGCGAGCTGGACGCCCTTTCCTCGGGAGACTTTTGGGAGCACTCGGGTGGTCCGGCATCCTGCCTCTGGCGTGCGAGTGGGGTGCGGAACGGGCACGCTGTGCGTATGGACGAGCTCGGAAAGCAGCGGTCAGTTGAGATCGTGCGGTTCCGCCGTGAAGACCAAGCCGCGGTTCAGCGATTGATACTCGAAGGGCTCGAGGAGCATTGGGGCGTGCTCGATCCGCAGTTCAACGCCGACCTGGATGACATCGACGCGAGCTATGCGGTTGGCACTGTCCTTGTGGCCCGAGACTCAGGGCGGATCGTTGGCGTCGGTGCAATCACTCCGGTCGCACCCGGCGAGGGCGAAGTGAAGCGGATGTCCGTCGCTCGTGATGCACGGCGCCGCGGTCTCGGAACCGCTTTGTTGATGGCGCTGCTGGAGGACGCCAGGGAAAGGGGATGGCGCAGGGTGCGCTTGGAGACGACAGCCGATTGGGAAGACGCGGTTCAGTTCTACTGCGCCTTCGGTTTCGAACTGACTCACTACGAGGACGGTGCCTTCGGACGCGACGCTTACTTTCGCATGGTTCTGTAGCCCTGCTTCTCCGGGATCGCCCTGAGCCGCCCGGACTGAGCGAGCGGTGAGACTGTTGGCCCAGGAGACCTTTGCGAGCACTGGGGCGGGCTTCTGCTGTGGGCGTGGGCTGCATGTCTGACAGGCTGTGAGGGTGATCGGCGTCAGCGTGATGCTGGTGGCTCTTGTCTCGTCGGTCGTCACAGGCGGCGCGGCAGTGCTGTTGGTGTCTCTCGGCGTGCGACTGGCGAGATCGATCGTGCGAGGCATTCGTGATCATCCGCTCCTTCGAGTAACGGCGGCGGAACGCTCGGAGAACGGTCCGCCGAAGGGCGGCGCAGATGTCAACGGTGACGTTGCGGTAGGACGCACGGTCTCGATGGTTGGCTGTCTCGTCGCGGCCGCCGTTCTTCAACTTGTCGGAATGTTTCTCCCGCTCTTCCCCCGTCACCTTCCAGGCCGGGGCGGTTGGATCAGCTCGTACAGCGCGACGCCGTACCACGCTGCTACATCGTGGCTCAATCTCGCGTTCCTCATAATGCTCAGCTCCTTCGCAGCGCGGCGCCGCGACCGCATCATGGCGGCGATCATCGCCGGGTACTGCGCGCTGACGCTCCCGTCGTTCGTCACGTTTGTCGCCTTCTTGCCGGTCCGAGACGCGGGGCCGGGCTACTACCTTTTTGGCGCGAGCGCTGGCGCGTCTGTCGTCGCGCTCGTCATCGCCATCGGCATTCTCGCGATGGGCCGGTCTGATCGCGGCCGCCTCACCGTTCGCGGAGTGTGGCTCGGCGTGCTGGCTGCCATGCTCGGCGCGGCAACCTCGCTTCTCAACTCGGTGAAAATCTTCGGCCAGTCCATCTGGGCCTGGGACCGGCTGCCCTGGCAAAGCACGATCGCGATGGTCGCGGGACTGTCCGCACTGGTGCTCATCCCGCTCCTCACCCTCCGCATCGCCGACCGCACGGCAGCAGGCATGGTGCTCGGGCTCGCGGCCGCACAATCGCTCTCGGCAACAGCAGCACTCCTACAAAAGCTGTCCCTCCCCAACTTCAATCAACTCACGCTCGGGTTCTGGCTCACGACCCTCGACGTGGCGATCCTCGTGTTGCTCGCATTCGCGAACTTCATCACGATCGCCGAGAAGACCGACACGGATACGAGCTCCCCCGACGTCACCCCATCGCCGTTCGAGCATCTCGGCCGCGAGCACGGTGGTGGCGAGAACGACCACCGTGGCCCGCGCCAAGGGCGACAGTGGGGCCGTCAGCCAGCGCCTGATTTCGCTGCGCACGAAAAAGGAGCGTAGATCGCATCTCGTCGACAGCACCGGCCGTCCTTGAGTTCTTCGCCGCCGCGGTGGAGACTCATCGAGCAGGCAACCGTCAGGGGCAAGCGTGCGCGTTCGGAGTCAGGTACGAACCGCGCTGCTCGCGTCGCTGCTGGTCGCTTCGATCGCCGGCGTCGAAGCGCCGGCGGGTGCCTCGCCTGCGTGGAACATCGTCGCGAGCCCGAACCCCAAGGGGTCTGACAACGCCGGCCTGAACGGGTTGGCGTGTCCGAGCGAGACGTTCTGCATGGCGGTCGGCTCCGCCATCGCTCCCGGGCAGAACAATCCCACGACGCTCACCGAGCGGTGGGACGGCGCTCGGTGGTCGCTCGTGGCGAGCCCGAGCGGCGGGCAGAACGCGGGGCTCACCGGAGTCTCGTGTACGAACGCGACGAACTGCACCGCGGTCGGCAGCTACAGCAACGGCAAGGCGCCGCACTTGTCGCCGTTGAGGACCCTGATCGAGCATTGGAACGGCCGGAGCTGGTCGATCGTCGCCAGCCCGAATCCCGCCGGCCCGGATCCCGCCGGCACCGACAACTACCTGTCCGGGGTGGCGTGCACGAGCACCACGTTCTGCGTGGCGGTCGGCAACGGGAACGCGGCCGCTTTGATCGAGCAATGGGACGGTCGTAGCTGGTCGATCGTCGCCAGCCCGAATCACAACCTCGGGGACTACAACCTGTTCGGCGTGTCGTGCACGAGCGTGTCGTTCTGCATGGCCGTGGGGACGTCGGTGAGGATCTGAAACGGCTCGCGCTGGTCGATCGCGAACGGAGCGACCGACGCCGACCTGTCGGGTGTGTCGTGCACGAGCGCGAGGGACTGCATCGCGGTCGGGAACACACCCCAGAGCACCCTGTTTCAACTGCCGACGAGCGGCCTGCTGGAGCACTGGAACGGCTCGCGCTGGTCGTCCGTCACGCTCGACGATTGGGAGCTCGGCGGTGTCTCATGCACGAGCGCGTCGAACTGTTACGCCGTCGGCTCGACCGATCCGGGCACGTTGGTCGAGCGCTGGGACGGAACGAGCTGGTCGCTCGTCGCCAGCCCGAATCCCGACCACGCCGACTCCACCGACCTCTCCGGGGTGTCGTGTGCGAGCGCGACGCGCTGCTTCGCCGTCGGCGGCAACTTCGCGAACATCGGCCGCACGCGCAACGGAATCGGCACGACGTTGATCGAGCGGGGACCGGCCGCGTCGAGTGGGCCGAGGCCGAACCAACCCATCGTCGGGATGGGCGCGGGACCGTTGGGCGGCGGCTATTGGTTGGTCGCCTCCGACGGCGGCATCTTCACCTTCGGCGACGCCCACTTCTACGGCTCGACCGGCGCCCTCCGACTGAACAAACCCATCGTCGGCATGGCCGCAACCCCGTCGGGCCACGGCTACTGGCTCGTCGCCTCCGACGGCGGCATCTTCACCTTCGGCGACGCCCACTTCTACGGCTCGA
>CAZLEC010000278.1:4255-6226 GCA_964558245.1 uncultured Burkholderiales bacterium
CGTCGCCTCCGACGGCGGCATCTTCACCTTCGGCGACGCCCACTTCTACGGCTCGGCCGGCACGATGGCCTCGAGCACGCCGATCGTCGGGATGACCGGCACAACACCGTTCGGACGGGCGACCCACTGGCTGGTTGCCGCCGACGGAACCGTCTTCGGCTTCGGCAACGCGCAACTCGTCGGCGTGCCCGGCGCGCTCGGCCTGCAATACCCGATCATCGGGATTGTCAGGCCGCAGTCGGGCCGTCACTATCTGCTCGCCGCATCCGACGGAGAGACCTTCGGGTTCTGAGAACCGGCGCCCGGCAAACGGGCCTCGGGCACCGGCGGCGATCACACCCGATCGAGGTGAACGCGCGGTTCGGGCGGCAGCGCCACCTGGATGTGGTCTCCGCGCCGGATCGTGCCGCCGACGACCACGACGCCCATGACTCCGGCGCGGCGAACGACGCGGCCGTCGGCATCGCGGAAGAGCACCTTGTCGAGCAGACCGGCCTGAAACCCGTCGATCTGCGCGCACGGATTGCGCAAGCCGGTCAGCGCGATAAGCGCGTGATCGCCGATGCGGAGCAACGCGCCGGCGGGAAGCGACAGCAGCTCGAGATCGGCAGTCGTGATGTTCTCGCCGAGGTCGCCCGGGCCGATCGCGAAGCCCGCTCCTCGCAGCTCGTCGTGGAGCTCGTGCTCGATGAGATGGACTTGGCGCAGGTTCGGCTGCGTCGGATCGGCCTTCACTCGCGACCGGTGCTTCACCGTGGCGCCGAAGTGCGCGTCGCCCTCGACACCCATCCCCGCGACCAACACGAGGGAGTCGTGCTCACGCTTCGAGAACGAGTGCGACTCGCTCCGGTGAAGGTGCGTCACGATCCCGGGCACGCACTCAGTCTGCCAGCATCCCCGCTACCCGGACGCGGCATTTTCGCTGTGCGCGCGCGGGTCAGACGCGAACCGGAAAGCCCTGCTCGGCCAAATAATGCTTGGCCTCCATGGGCGTCCGCTCGGTGAAGTGGAACATGCTGGCCGCGGCCACCGCCGATGCGCCTCCGTCGCGGAGCACGTCGGCCATGTGGGCGAACGTTCCCGCGCCACCCGACGCGATCACCGGGATCGACACTGCGGCGCTCACGCGCGCGACGGTCTCGATGTCGTACCCGTTCATCACGCCGTCGGCCTCGATCGACTGCAGCAGGATCTCACCCGCGCCCAGCTCCTCGACCGCGAGCGCGACGTCGACGGGGTCACGTCCGGTCGGGACCCGGCCCGACTTCGTGCACACCTGGTCGTCGCGCGTGTCGATCGACACCACCACGCATTGTGAACCGAACCGCTCGGCCGCCTCGCGTACGACGTCGGGAGTCCGGAGCGCGGCGGTGCCGATCACGACCTTGTCGGCGCCGACCCCGAGCAGCGCGCGCACGTCGTCGACGGAGCGGATCCCGCCGCCGACCGCGAGCGGCATGAAGCACTCGTCGGCCAGCTCGTCGATCAGCTCGAGGTCAGGTCCGCGCTCCTCGGTCGTGGCGGTGACGTCGAGGAACACCAACTCGTCGACGTTGCGGAGGTTGTAGACCTTCACGGCCTGCATCGGGCTGCCGACCGCCCGCCGCGAGTCGAAATTCACGCCCTTCACGAGCCCGAAGCTCTTGTGCAGCAGTGTGGGAATGACCCGGACCTTGAGCATCAGGCCGCCAGGAAGTTCCGGAGCAGGTGCAAGCCCCATCGTTGGCTCTTCTCGGGGTGGAACTGCACACCGAACGCCTGCTCGCGCCGCACGGCCGACACGAAGCCGTCGCAGTAAGGAGTCGTCGCGAGCACCTGCTCGGCGGTTGCGCACACGACGTGGAACGAGTGCACGAAGTAGAAGTCGGTACCGGGCGGGATGCCGTCGAACAGCGGCGAGTCGACCGCGGGCGTCACTTCGTTCCACCCGACATGCGGCACCCGCCGATCGACATCGGTCGCGACGAAGCG
>CAZLEC010000279.1:0-6196 GCA_964558245.1 uncultured Burkholderiales bacterium
GTTACCCCCAAGTGCACGCGGGCACCGGCAGGTACTCGGGCGCCTGGCGCAGGGGTCCCTGCGCAGTGTTTCTGCGCAGACCTGTTGCGCAGTCGCCTGCTAACTCGTGGATCGGTACAGACCTCCGGTACAGACGCGCGTCAAGCGCCAAATCGGCGACGAGCCATCTGTCCACGGTTCGTCCAGACGCGCGTCAAGCGGTGTGCGCGCCGTGCAGACATTGCGTGCAGGCCTTGCGTGCAGACGCGTGGGCCAACTCGGCGCGGAACCTCCCCGACGCGAGCGGTCGGAAGTGACGCATCAGAGCCTGTTGCGCAGTGAACGGACGCGAGTGTGTGGCGTTGACGCTGAGCTGACAATTGCGGCCGCCAGATTCATTGCTGCTCATCCCGCTTGTGGGCGGGAAAGTCTGTGAGCCTCTTCAAGGAGCGATTCGAGGTCGCGAGGTCAGGTCGCGGCGAGGCGATTGCTGAGCTCGGAAAGGTTGCTCGAGAGCCCTGTGCAGATCAGGATCCGAGTCGGATGCAAGCAGCGGATGAGGCTCGTTAGAAACTGAGATCGGGGCGTCGACGATCGTGCAGGCACGGCGTCGGCTGCGATGCGCGGAAACTCGCAGCGACGGTTTGGCCGTGCGCGTCGCGACGTGGCACGTCCGGCACCAGCCCTACGGCGGCTCTCGACCCGAGCCGGGTGTCGCCGGCGAGGGCCAACGGTAGGAGCCGCCGGCGCCACGGACCCACGTGGGTCGCACTCGACGAGATGTCAAAGGGTCGATCGACCGCGTTCGAGCCGTCCGAGACAAACGAAGGCCGGGCAAAGGCCATTCGATTGTCCCTTCAGGTAGTCGAGCGCCGTCAACGGTCGTCTGCACCGAACATCTGCACGGTAGATCTGCACGCAAACCCTGCACGTACGAAAAAACTCAGCAAGCGACAGGCAAGGACCCGCGGCAGCTCGGAATTGTCACGTCCGAGTCAACATCTCAATCAAGAGGTTTCTGACCGCTGCCAAACCTGACTCGGACCCTTCCCGAACATCCGATCGCGCCCGGGGCGTCAGGAAATTCATCGAGCACAGAAATTTCTTTGTCCACTTCGAGGACCTCGCCGCGCTATTAGGAGTCATGGGAGAGAACCGCGCGACGTACCGAGCAGCACAGGACAATCCAACGCTCCTCACGATCGAGGATGTTGCGGTGATGCTCAACGTCGGACCGCGCTTCGTCCGACGCCTGGTCGCGGAACGACGGATCGCCTTCCACAAAGTCGGTCACTACGTTCGGTTCGATGCTGTTGATGTCGCGGCGTGGATCGCCGCCGGGCGCGTCGATACGACAGGTGGCGAGCGCCGGAGACGTTGAGGCATGCTTACGCCGCGGTGACGCTCTTCCCTGCGACCGAGACTGCGGCCGCGCCCAATGCGGCGCTTCTCGCCGTCATTCGATAGGAGACGCACCGTGAGCTCTATCAACCCGATGACGCGCAACCCTGACGGCAAGCCGGCACGGGATACCAGGTGGCGCGCACGCTGGCGCGATCCCGACGGCCGCTCAAGGTCGCAGACGTTCGATCGCAAGGGTGACGCCGAACGTCACCTCGAGCGGGTCGGCTCGGATATGCAGCGCGGCGACTACACGGATCCTTCACTGCGTCGAGTTCGCTTCGACGAATGGGCTGACCAGTTCTGGGCGACGGCGGTACACGTGAGGCCGTCGACGAGGCGCGGCTATCGCCAAGCCTTAGAGGGACACTTACGGCCAGCTTTCGGTGGTCGACCAATCGGGTCGATCGACCGCGCCGATGTCAAGGCATGGGCGGCGGAACAAATCAACCACGGCCTGTCTGGGAAGACCGTCCGGAACTGGCTCTCCGTGATGATCCTCGTCTTCGAAGAGGCGCTCGACGCGAAGGCGATCCGAGAGAACCCGGCGCGGGGCGTCAAGCTGCCGCGGGCGGCAAGAGCAGAGCCAATGTTCTTCACGGCGCAGCAGATCGAGACGTTGGCGCGATCGCTGGATCCGCCGCAATATGCCTTCCTTGTGCGCTTCGCCGCCTACACGGGACTACGGCCTGGCGAGATCGCGGGACTTCGGGTGCGCCGTCTCGATCTTCTCGCCGGCAAGGTTGAAGTTGCCGAGACCTTGATTCCCGTCGACGGCAAACTCGTCGCGGGTCCGACGAAGACGTACGCGAGCCGGACACTGCCACTACCGGCGTTTCTTCGCGATCAGGCCGGCGCGTATCTCGCGTGGCTCACTGTCGAGCAGGGCCGACCGCTCGAACCCGACGACTACGTCTTCCGCGCCGCGAAGGGCGGACCACTGAACCGCCAACGTTTCCGCGAGAAGGTGATGCGGCCGGCGTTGCTGCGCGCCGGACTTCCAGAGGAGTTCCGCGCGCACGACTTGAGACATACGTGCGCGTCGCTCATGATCAGCCTCGGAGCGCACCCGAAGCTTGTCATGGAGCGTCTCGGACACTCCGACATCAGCATCACAATGGGCGTCTACGGCCATGTGTTCGAGTCGATGCACGAGCACGTGACCCAGCAACTCGATGAGCTCTACGTCCGCACCATCGCCACGCCAGTCGAAGCGGCCGAGAACAGCGTGACGCAGCTGTTCGCCTGAGCCTCGCATCGGCTCGGATCCACTTCGAACGACGACGGCTGCCGAGCGACGTGGAGCGCCGGCTGTTCGACCGCGAGATCACGCAATGTGGTCGCTGAAACGGCGCGACGAGCTCGCGTTCGTGACACGGTTTTGACACGCGAACACGCGCATGACACAAAATTCGGGTCACCAACGGTAAATATCGGACACCACTGGTAAGACCGAATCTCTACTCTGACCTGGACTTATGCCGAAAAATCCGGACTCTGGAGGGAGCGCGGACGCGGGTTCGACTCCCGCCACCTCCACCACTGTTTCTATGGCCTGACCAGGGCGTTTATATTTCGCGCGGCCGGCCGTGACACCTGTGACCCATCGTGTCGCGGGCGCGTACGTCGTTGACGTCGGGGTCACTGGCGGAGCGTGACTTCCATCAGCCGACCCGCCTGCGGCCGATCTCTCGGGGCGCTTCCCTCAGTTGGTGATCTTGAGCGGACCGACGGTCGTGGCCGCGCCGGCTCCCCGAACGTTGCTCGCGGTGACCGCGCACGTGTACGAAGCGCCGAGACTCATGTTCTTCACCACGATTTGACCGCCGCTACTCGCGGCGCCGCGCAACGTCCCGCCGTTCGTTGAACTGCACCGCGCGATGTACTCGGTGATCGGTTTGCCGTTGGCGGATGGCGCGAGCAGTAACAAGGTCAGCCCGCGATTCTTCTGCACCGTCTTCGACACAATCGGCTTTCCGGGCGCGCCGAGGGTCACTTTCGCGACTGCCGATGCGACGCTCGTTCCGCCGGGACCGATGTCGAACGCAACGCAAGAGAACCCGTGTGCCGTCGTGAGTCCCGTGAGCGTGATCGGCGACCTCGTGCCGGCCTTGGTGGACTTGCGACCGTTCCTCATGTCTGTGCACGTCGCGCGGAACGACGTGATCGGGCTGCCGTTGGTGGCTCCCGCAGTGAACGACACGGTCAGCGGTCCGGTCGCGCCGACCGCGATCCCCGACACCGCAGACACCTTCGTGGGCGCGCCCGGCGCAGTCCTCGGCACGACGGCGGCGGACACCGGCGACGGCAGGCCCGTACCCAGGTCGTTGGTCGCCGTTACCGTGCACGTGTAGGTCTTCCCGTTGGTCACACCGACCACCGTGATGGGCGAGAAGCTCTCCCCGAGATCCTCCGGCTGGGTGAACGCGCCGCGGCGGGCGCCACCGTTGCTCGAGGTGCAGGTCGCAGTGGTCCGCTGGATCTGGTTGCCGTTGCCGGAACCCAGCACGAAGCTGACGACGATTCGAGAGGGGCCGGCATTGACTGTCGGCTTCGAGGGCGGGGCCGGGACCGCGTCGGCGAGCGCCGAGTCGGACTCGTCGGAGTTGGAGCTGGTGCCCGCGCTGTTCGTCGCGCTCAGATGGCAGGTGTACGTATTTCCGTTGGTCAACCCCGAGACGTTGATCGGTGAAGAGATACCCGTCGCGGATCCGGTTGCCCCACCATCGGTCGACGTACAGGTGACGTCATAGCGCGTGATCGGCGCGCCGTTGTCGGCGGGCGGGACGAACGCGACCTGCATGAGATTGTTGCCCGCGGAGATCGTCGGCGCCGCGGGAGTATCGGGGATGGCAGCAGGGGTTGCCGGAACGGACTCGGGCGAGTCAGGGCCCGCGCCGACGCTGTTGTAGGCGGTCACGTGGCAGGTGTACGACTTGCCGTTGGTGACGCCGGTAACGGTGATCGGCGAGCCGGCGGCCGAGGCCCACGCTCCGATGCCGCCATTGCTCGACACACAGGCCGCGGTGTAAGGCACGAGTGCCGGCGCGGAGCCGTTGAGATTCACAGGTGTGAAGCCGACGACGAGCTGCGTATCGCCGGGCGCGACAGTCGGCTGGGCCGGCACGTCGGGCAGGCCGGCAACGATCGCGCTATCGGGTGAGGCCGCTCCAGTTCCCCCGTCGTTCGTAGAGGCCACGTGACACGAATACGTCTTGCCGTTGGTGAGCCCGTTCACGACGAGTGGCGAGCTGCCGGTCGAGGTCCGTGGGGCGTCACCCGTAGCCGTGCAAGTCGCCGTGTTGCTGATGATCGGGTCGCTGCTGGCTCCCGGCGCGAACGTCAACGTGATCTGACTGTCCCCTGAGGTGAGCGTCGGCGCAGCCGGAGCGTCCGGGGTGCTCGTCGCCCAGGCCGGTGAAGCAGCGAAGCCGGCCGCGAGGAGAGCTCCGAGTATGGAAGCGACCGCGCGACCCCGCATGCGGCCTCGATTCCGTCCCTGGTGCACGCAGTCCACTCCCCCACGGGCCCATTTGTCCTCGACGCGGCAGTTAATCCCGTTCTGGCGCGCTGTGCAAGCCCCGCAACAGGCTGAAGATCAGCGTGCAAGCGCCGTCGCAATTGTGCTACAGTTGTCGCATGTCCGAGATTGCCTCGCGCGACCTTCGGAACGACACCCGCCGCGTCCTTGCACGCGTCGAAGCCGGTGAAGTCGTGACGATCACCGTGAACGGGCGAGCGGTCGGCATCCTCCAGCCCGTGCGTCAGCGCCGTCGGTGGATCGGTCGCGATCAGTTCGTCGGTCGCCTGGTGCAGGCCGATGCCGCACTGACGTCGGACATCACCGACCTCGCACCCGACACGACCGACGACCTTCCGCTCGCGTGACGGCCGGGATCGCCGACACGAGCGTCTTCATCGCTCGTGAGTCCGGACGCGCGCTCGACGTGAGCGCGCTCCCCGACGACCTCGCAGTTTCGATCATCACCATCGGCGAACTGCGCGCCGGCGTGCTCGCCGCGGCCGACATCGACACACGCGACCGCCGGCTCGCGACATTCTCGGCGGCACAATCCCTCGACCCCATACCGATCGACGAACCGGTCGCTGACGCGTGGGGGCGTTTGCGAATCTTGCTGCGCGACTCCGGTCAGCGCATGCCCGTAAACGATTCATGGATCGCCGCAACCGCGATCGCGCTCGGAGTCGCGATCGTCACACAAGACGATGACTACGTCGACGTGCCCGGCCTGCTCGTCATCAAGGCGTAGACGCGTTCTCGCAACTCGCAACTCGCAACTCGTCGTATTGGCCCGGTGTGCCCTGATCAGCAGGCACCGGTTGCACGTGGTTGACTCACTCCACGTGATCGGACACGTGCCGACGCTAGCGATCGACCGCGACGAGGTCCCGACGTCGTAGATGGAGGATGCGACGACGTTCGCGTTCGGACTCGCCACCCCATACGCCGTGCTCGATTCGGTGGAGCAGCGCGTAGTCAAGACACTCGGTCTTGACTGGGCACTCGGCGCACACGCGCTGCGCGAGTTCGACACCAAGACCGTTGGAGGGGAAGAACCCGCCGGGATTCACGTCGCGACAGCGTCCGCGGAACATCCACTCGTACTCATCACGATGCGCTTCGACTGTCATCTCTGGCTCAACCCTCAATCGCGGTCGTCTGAGTCCTTGGTGCAGCTATCGCTATATCGTGCGACCCCGGCGACCGCGCGTCTCGTTGCCCTTCGACTTGAACGTCATGTCCGCGACGGCAGCATCGAGCCGCTCCTTGCGTTCCTTGCGCGCCTTCGGCGTG
>CAZLEC010000280.1:0-4904 GCA_964558245.1 uncultured Burkholderiales bacterium
CAAGTAGTGTCCTCGCAGGGCGAGGGAGTCGACTTCGTAGGTTACGTGCACACGTCGTACGGGTCCCGATCTCTCCAGACGGTCGAGAGCGAGATATCGGAGTACGAGAGCTGGTACCACCTCGACGGGATCTTCGTCGACGAAGCGTCCACGAGCTGCTCGTTGGAGACCTCTTACTACGCGCCCCTCTATGCGTTCATTCACGCGCAGGCCGGCCTCGATCTCACGATCCTCAACCCCGGCGAGTCGACGAACCAGTGCTACATGGCCGCGGCCGACGTGATCCTCGGGTTCGAGGGGTCGCCGGCCGACCTCGCGGCGGTGGGACAGCCGCCGGCATGGATGGCCGCGTTCTCGCCGGGCCGGTTCTGGGGCGTCGTGTACGGCGCGTCCGGGCTCACGTCGGAGCGTTCGGCGCTCGCGACGCTGGCTGCCGACGGCTTCGGCGAGGTGTTCGTGACCGACAAGAACCTCCCGAACCCGTACGGCGCGCTCCCGACGTACTGGACGCAGGAAGTTGCCGACGCGGCGGGTCCGGGATCCCCGACGGCGCCGGCGCCCCAAGTGGTCACCTTCACGACGACGCCGCCCGCGCCGGCAGTGGTGGGCGCGAAGTACGTGGTTGGTGCGGGCGGTGGTGCGTCGGGCCAGCCGGTCGTGCTGACCGTTGATCCGGTCTCGGGCTCGGCGTGCACGATCTCGGCGAACACGGTGACGTTCGCCGCGGTCGGCACTTGTGTGATCGACGCGAACCAGGCCGGCACGGCCGCCTACACGCCCGCCGCGCAAGTGCAGCAGCAGATCGCGATCTCGGCCGCGCCCGTCACCTCGGCGCCGGTCATCACGAGTGCGGCCGCGTTGTCGGTTCCGGCCGGTCCGTCGTTCACGTTCACGGTTACCGCATCGGGGTCACCCACGCCGACGCTGCGGAGCTCGGGCAGCTTGCCCTCGGGAGTGAGGTTCGCCGCGAACCGCGACGGCACGGCCACGCTGTCGGGCAGCGTCCGGCGCCGCGGCACGTACCGCTTCACGATCTCCGCCACCAGCGGAACCGGCCGCAGCGCGCAAACGGCCACGCAAGCCTTCACGCTGACAGTCTCCTGACCGCAACCCCCTCATTACGGCGTGAGTGAGCGGTCTGGGAGACCCGCGGTCTGGGAGACCCGCAGCTCACGCCGGTTCGAGATGACCGGCCGCGCCGCCGCGCCAGAGACGGGGAAGCCCCACTCGCGGCGGACGCGGCCAACGTTCGTGTACCCAGGCGCGGGTCCCGACGAACTTGTGAATCCGACGCGGTGACGTGGGTAGCGCGGCTTACGTGCGCCAGCCCGCCTCCGAGGGACCCCGATCCCCACGAACGGATGCCGAAGGGGCGGGCTGGCCGCACTGATCAACTATCCGGCGCAGTCATTACATCGGACGGCCGGTCCCGAAAGTGAAGCGCCGACCCCACAGGGCGCCCGCGCCCGGGGTCGTTGCCGCGCCACGGACGTGCGGCCTCCTGTTCGCACCCGATACGTTTCCGGCCCGCCGTTGCCGTTCGTGGTCGGAGGGCCTGCGAGCACACGGCGAGGGGGCGGGCTTTCGTGATCTTCCTCGGTCGTCGACCGACGCCGCGGCAACGGGTGCTGTTGGTGCTCGCCGTGGTGATGGCGATCGTCGGGGTCGATTGTCTCGCCACGGCCGGCGCGACCGTCGTGCGGCCGGAGTCGGCCGCTCGCGATCAGTCGCTCGAGGGTGACCTGATGGTCGCGCACGGCGACAACTTCACGACCGGCGCGATGGTCATGCAGACGGAGCTGCGCACGGCGACCGGTGTCGTGCCCTTGGCGGTGCCGGCCGCCGAGCACGCGGCCACACTCGCGCTCGCCGGGGAACGCGTGCGCGTTCGGGGAACGCGCGACGCGAGATCGTTCGCGGTCTTGAGTGTCGCGTCGAGTCCGGCCGCGCGCGGCGCGCTCGCCCACCCGCAGGTCTCACCTCGCGCCCAGCACACGATGCGCATCGCGGTCGTGCTGATGCGCCTGCCCGGCTCGAGCGCCGAACCGGTGACGACCGCGTCGGTGAGGGCGTCGACGTTCGGCGCGCGCAACTCGGTCGCGAGTTGGTTCGCGGAGGGCTCGGGCGGGCAGGTCACGGTCACCGGCACGGTCTACGGCTACTACAACGGCGTGAAGACCTGCGACCTCGCGAAGCAACTTGCCGCCGGCGCCGCGGCCGCGAAGAAGAGCGGCTTCGTCGCGTCCGACTACGACCATCTCGTCGTGTACACGCCGCCGCAGCCGTGCGACTTCGGTGGCATCGGATGGGTCGGCCAGAACGGCGTGTTCCTCAACGGAGAGACCGCGCCCGGGCTGATGGAGCACGAGCTCGGCCACAACCTCGGGCTCTGGCACGCCGGCGAGTACACGTGCGCGAGCACGAAGCTCGCCGCGACCTGCCTCACGGTCTACGGCGACGACACCGACGTGATGGGCAACCCGTATGCCAACCACGGCTACAACGCCGAGCACAAGTACACGTTGGGCTGGATCCCCTCGTCGGAGGTGCGCACGATCACCTCCGGCACCCAGACGATCGCGCTCACCGCGTCGGAGAAGCCCGTTGTTGCCGGCGCGATCGAGTTGATCCGGATCCGGGCGGCCGACGGCGCCCGCTACGCCGTGGATCGCCGTGCGTCCGTCGGCTACGACACCGGCCTCTCCGGCGTGTGGATCCGCAAGCTCGCGTCGGTCGGCACCGACGACACCGAGCTCCTGAGAGGCAGCGCGCTCGCGGCCGGCTCGGCGTTCGTCGACCCGTTGCACCACGTCACGATCGCGACGCTGACCGACAGCGGCCCGACGGCGTCGGTTCGCGTCTGCGTCGGCCCCTGCCCGGCGACACACTGACCTCGCGGCTCCGCTGCGTTGGGGCTCCCGATCGGTCCGGATACGGTTTTCGCTCGTGGCCACACTGATGCGAGTAGCGCCGATCTTTCCCGTCCGCGATCTACGCGTAGCTCTCGCGCACTACGAGCGACTCGGCTTCGCCACACGCGAGTACGTCGGCGGCGGGTACGGGTTCGCCACGCGTGACGGGATCGAGATCCATCTCGGCGTCGGGGGCGAAGTCGACTCGCGCGCGGCGGCATATCTCTTCGTCGACGACGCGGACGCGCTCGCGACCGCGTGGCAGGCGGCCGGGGTCGAGGTCAACCTGCCGCAGGACACCGAATGGGGACAGCTCGAGGGCGCGGTCGTCGACCCCGACGGCAACGTCATCCGATTCGGCTCCCCGATGGAGTAGCCGGAATCAGGGCGTCGACGGGGGAGCGAAGCCCCCTTGTCAGAATTTGAAGACGCTTCCGCCCGGCCCGGCCAACCAGTAGTGCGAGCCGAGCCGGGTGGCTATCCCGACGATCGGTTGGTTCGTCGCGCGGGTCGAGCCGTAGAACAGCGCGTCGCCGAAGGCGAAGACGCTGCCGTCAGACGCGACGAGCCAGTAGCCGTTGTCCGATCGCATCGCGGCGATCCCGGCGATCGGCTCGTTCATCCCGGCCTCCGAGCCGGCGAAGTGGGCGTCGCCGAAGCTGAAGATCCCGCCGTCGGATGCGGCGAGCCAGTAGCCGTGGCCGCTTGCCGTGGCGGCCATCCCGACGATCGGTTGGTTCAGTTTGATCGCGCCGGTCGATCCATGGAAGTGCGCGTCGCCGAAGCTGAAGATCCCGCCGTCGGATGCGACGAGCCAGTAACCGTGGCCTGATGGTGTGGCGGCCATGCCGACGATGGGTCGGTTCAGTTTGATCGCGCCGGTCGATCCGTAGAAGTGCGCGTCGCCGAAGGTGAAGATGCCGCCGTCGGATGCGACGAGCCAGTAACCGTGGCCCGATGGTGTGGCGGCCATGCCGACGATCGGTCGGTTCAAGGTCATCGCGCCGGTCGATCCGTAGAAGTGGGCGCCGCCGAAGGTGAAGATGCCGCCGTCGGATGCGACGAGCCAGTGGGCGCGACCCGACTGTGTCGCGGCGATCCCGACAATCGGCCGGTTCAGGGTGAGGCCGGCCGGGGCCGCGGGGCCGCGTTCGACCAGCGACGTGTGCCGGCCGGTCGGCGTGAGGTCGTTGCCGACGGCGAAGCAACTCGTCGTGCTCGCACACGACACCGCGGCCAGTTCCGTGTCCGTGCCGCCCGGGTTCGCGCTGAGGTCGGCCGACCAGCGCGTCCCGTCCCACTGCTCCACCAACGGCTGCAAAGAACGCGAGAAGCCCAGGGAGAACCCCGAGGTGCCGACCGCGAAACAGCTGCTCGGGCTCGAGCACGAAACCCCGGAGAGGAGGGAGTGGTTGTCGTACTGAGGCACGGGCGCGTCGACTTGCGACCATCGCTCGCCGTCCCAGCGTTCGGTCACCGTCTCGGCTGCTCCGGAGAACACTTCGGGCGACGCCGAATAGCCGACCGCGAAACAGCCGTTCGTCGTCGCACACGACACGCCGGTCAACTCGGTGTAGCCGGAGAGGCCGTCGGTTGGAGTGTCCATGACCGACCAGCGATCGCTGTCGAGCCGCTCCACCAGCGGCAACTCGCCGACCGAGTTCGGCGGTGTCCACGACCCGACGGCGAAGCAGCTGTCGGTGCTCGGACACGACACACCGTTCAGGGTGGCGCCCTTCCCGCCGGGGTCGGCGCCGGTCATGACCGACCAGCCGGACCCGTTCCAAGATTCGATCAACGGTTTGCCGTTGTGGTTGCCGACGGCGAAACAGTTGTCGGCGCTCGGGCACGACACGCCAGAGAGAGCGTTGAAGGGGCCGCCGGGGTCGGGGCCGGCCATGTTCGCCCACTGCGCCCCGTTCCATTGCTCGGCCAAGGTCGCACTGCCCATGTTCGGCGCATTGCCGACGTTCGGCGCATTGCCGACGTTCG
>CAZLEC010000280.1:5004-6179 GCA_964558245.1 uncultured Burkholderiales bacterium
GTTCGGCGCATTGCCGACGTTCGGCGCATTGCCGACGTTCGAAGACGCCTGCCCGCCCACGGCGACGCAATCCGTCACGCTCGGGCACGACACCCCGCTCAGGTTGCTGGAGATCGAACCAGGACCGTTCGGGTTCGCGACGGCCGACCAGTCGGTGCCGTTCCACTGCTCCAGCCACGTCCGCCCGGTTGCGTAGCCCACCCCCACGCAGAACGTCGCGCTCGCGCACGACACCCCCGACAGTGTGGTGTAGGAGGAACCCTTGCGGTTGGGGCTCGCGACAACCGTCCACGACGGCGTGGCACCCGCCGGCGACGCGAACGCGACGACCGAACCCAACGTCAGTACGACCGCGACGGCAACCGCCACTGTCGTCGGTCCCCGGCGTCGCAGACTCCGCATGCTTTCCCCGATCACCGACCCGGCGCTCGCCGGGCTCGGCGGCGTTGACTGCTCCACCGCTGGGACCACGCAACCGGCCGACCGCGCACCACCGCGCCCGCTTCCCGTCAGTATGACGTTCGACGCCGAGAATAGGTTCCATCTGCCGCGTCGTTGATCACCCGTTGTTCCAACAGCCGACGAGAAGCACCCTGACTCGCCGAGCTCAGGCGCCGAACATGGGTCAGCCTCGGCCCGTCGGGTTGGTCGGCCCCGTCCTCTGACAAACGATTGTGACGTGAATGGTTTGGCGAGTCGTCAGCGTGAAGGTCGCAGAGTGACACGTTCCCTTTACGGTGACGTCGTGAGCACCGGGCGCGTGCTCGGTCACAGTGAAGCGGGGGCTGTGGCCGGTGAAGAAATAAGCGCCGACCGGCGAAGGGACGGTGAACGTTCCATTCGCGTCCGTCCCGAATGTGCGCACACCGCCGCCGATTTCGGTGAGCGACACCGTCCCCGGCACCGCTACCGCTCCTTCCGAAGTCTCAATGACGAGTTTGCCGACGATCACTCCGTTCGTCGGCAAGGCGACGCTGAGAAGTTTGCCGGTTGATTGGTCGATGACCTTCCGTTGGCCGAGCGGGCTACGAAGATGAACCGTCACCCCCGACCGGCATGACGGACCTTGGCCGCTGTAGTTGTTCTTGACGTGAACGAGTATCCGTACGGCGGTCGCGCTCTCGACGACACGGTCGGTGATCGTCGCGAGACACCTCGCCTGCGGCCAGAGTGAG
>CAZLEC010000281.1:0-6176 GCA_964558245.1 uncultured Burkholderiales bacterium
AGCCCGGCGCCGCGGTCGAGGGTGAGCTGACCCGACGCGATCGCCTCGGCGAAGCACTGGAGTGCGCGCACGCGCGCGTTCGTGAGACCCATGGCCGAGAGATCGGCGCGCGCGATCACCGCCGCCTTCGGGAACTCGTGCGTGAGACCCAACGGCCCGACGCCACTCACCGTCCGCCCGAACTGCTCCACGAGCGCGCCCGAGAGCGCGGTCGCGCGCGCGACCGAAACCTGTTGGCCGAGGATCGCGCGCACGCCTAGCTAGAACGGCTCGATCGCGCCCGGCACCCGCAGGCCCTTGTGCGCGCGCACGAGCGGCCGCAGCTTCGGGTCGCGCGCGAGGTGGCGATCGATCGTCTTCGGGTCGGCATCGAGGTCGAACAGCCGGCGCACGCCCGACACGAGATGCACGAGCCCCTCGATCGCGGGCAGGTGCGCGCGCAGGTGGAGCGACTGCTCGCGCGGTACGTCCCACACCTCGATCACACCGGGCGCGCCGTCGATGTCGGTGATGCGCCGGTAGACGTTCGCCTCGAGATCGACCGTCTCCACGCCCGGGATCGCACGCGGCGCGAGGAACGCGAGCAGGTCGGCCCATGCGAGCGGCGGCCGGTACGGAACCCGCAGCTCGAGACCGCCGTCGACGACGAGACGATCGGGCACGCGGCGCTTGGCGCGCAGCTCGCTCGGCGTGAACTGGAACACCTCGTGCATGACACGGTTCATCTGACGCACGCTGTTGAACCCGGCCGCGACCGCGACCTGCGTCATCGGCAGGTCGGTGTCGTCGAGCAGCCGGCGGGCGAAGTGCGCGCGTCGCGAGCGGGCAACCTCGGTTGGGGTCGCGCCGACGTGCTCGGCGAAGAGCCGGCGGAGATGGCGCGCGCTCACACCGAGCCGCACGGCGAGATCGTCTTCGGTCATGTCGTCGAGCGCGCCGTCGGCGATGCAGTGCATCGCGCGGCACACGAGCTCGGGCGCGGCGATCCAGCCGGCATCGGGAACGCGATCGGGACGGCAGCGCAGACACGGACGGAAGCCGGCCGCCTCGGCCGCGGCTGCGTTCTCGAACGGGCGCATGTTGCGGCGCAACGGCTGCCCCGGACAACCGACCGAACGGCAGTAGATACCAGTGGTGACAACGGCGGTGAAGGATTCCACGAAGCCGTTCTAGGCGACCCGACGAGACATATCCGGACACGGCCGCCAGAACGCCGTGCGTGTCCGGATCTGTCCGGTCGGGCGGCGTAGAACGGCACCATGACCAAAGAACAAGCACAAGTCGAGACCCCCATCGGCATGTTCCGCGCGGTCGTCGTCGACGGTTGCGTGCGCACGGCCGGATTCCTCGACCGCCGGCGCGCCGCTCCCACATCGAGAGACGCCGCGGGCGTGCACGACGCGCTCGTGGCCTACTTCGCCGGCGACATCGACGCGCTCGACTCGATCGCGGTCGCACCGCAGGGCACGTCGTTTCGCCAACGGGTGTGGAAGGAGCTGCGCGAAGTCCGCGCCGGCTCCACTGTGAGCTACGGCGAGCTCGCGGCGCGCGTCGGCGCGCCGGGCGCGGCACGCGCGGTCGGGACCGCCAACGCGACGAATCCGATTTGCCTCGTGATTCCGTGTCACCGCGTAGTGCGCGCAGGTGGCGCGCTCGGTGGTTACGCCTTCGGCCTCGAACGCAAGCAGTGGCTCCTCGCCCACGAAGAACGACCGATTGGTTTGTTCAGAGAGTTCGAATCTCCGATCGCAACGCAATCGCGCTGAATAGAGCCGCCCGACTCTTTCAAGGTCCGACACGTTGGGTTTAACTCAGGTCGTCCAGTGGCAACCTGTGATTGCCACATGCGTGAGGTCCTCGAGGGGGAGTCATGAACGTCAGGTTCAGAACCACACTTGCTCTCGTCGCGGGTATCGCAGTTTTCGGAGCGACGATGACGACGCTCGCAACGCCGGCGTCGGGCGCCGCTCCTCAGTGCGAAACCCCATGCAGTCTCCACATGGTGAATCCCCCGGCGACCGCGAGCGGCTCGAACGAGCTCGGGATCGAGTTCCAAGCCGACGAACCCGGATGGATCGCCGGCATTTGCTACTGGGAATCGCCGACCGAAACCGGCAATCACTCGGTGACGTTGTGGGACAGCACCGGCTCGCAAGTGGCGACCGCGTCGGGCGCCGGCACTCCCGGTACGGAGAACTGCGTCGACTTCAACCCGCCGGTGGCGATCACGCCGAACACGATGTACACCGCGTCGTACACGTCGAACACGGCATTCCAGGTGGACCAGGGCGAGTTCTCGGCGCCGATCGACATCCCGCCGCTGCACCAACCCGTGTTCGCAGGCGCGATCGGCGCGGCCGGCGCGTTCCCGCAGAGCAACGGCGCCGGTGACGGCTACGGCGTCGACGTCGCGTTCATCGACACCGAGTCGGGACTCATCATGGACTGCGTCGGGACCTTGACCGCGCCGACGTCGCCGTCGGCCGGACCCGGGAGTCTCTCGGCCGCAGTGAGTTGGGGCTCGGCCACGTCGGACCCGCCCGGCTGCATCGCCGGTTACGTCGTGACCCCGTTCGTGAACGGCGTCGCGCAAACACCGACACTCATGACCGGCATCGGCACGACGACCGTCATCAAAGGCCTCACGAACGGACAGACGTACACGTTCACCGTCGCGGCCGAGAGTGGCCAAACCGTCGGACCCGCGTCGGCGCCGACTGCGCCGGTCACCGTGGGCGCACCACCCGCGCCGACAACAATGAGCGTGACACGCGTCGGCCGGGGAACGCTTCGGGTCGCGTTCAAAGCACCGAAGCGCAACAACGGCTCGGCGATCAACGGCTACACCGCGACGTGCAAGTCGAGCGCGGGCACGACGAGGTCGAAGTCCGGGAAGCGCAGCCCGCTCACCGTGACCAACCTCACTGCCGGCAAGAAGTACACCTGCACCGTGAAAGCGGCCAACCGGCGCGGCAACAGCCCCGCGTCGCGCCGCTCGGCTGCCGTGAAAGCGTAAGCACGCACGCATCAACCGGCGAACGGACTGTGCCCCGACCGATCCGGTCGGGGCACAGTCGTGTTCGCAGGAGCGCGCGGCGTCAGTCGCTGGTGCGGGCGCGGTAACGCCGGAGCGACGCGGGCACCGTGAGCGCCAAGATCGCGATGCAGTAGAGGAACGCGGCGGGCACGAGATGCTCGAGCGGCCACGTGTGCTGCGTGATCGGCGCGACCGGGTTGCCGAAGAGCTCGCGCATCGCGCCGACCATCACGCTGATCGGGTTCCACGACGCGATCCACTGCAAGAACTTGGGCAGCGAGTTGATCGGAACGAACGCGGTGCTCAAGAACGTCAGCGGGAAGACCACGACGAAACCGACGCCCATCACCGCGTCGGGCGAGCGCACCAGCAATCCGATCCACGTGCCGATCCAGATCATCGCCGATGCGAACGCGAGCAACAGCACCGCGGCCGTCGCGATGTGCAGCAGATCGGTGTGCGTGCGCCAGCCGACGAGCCAACCGGCGCCGAGCAGCACGACGATCGACAGGGCCATGCCCGCCAACTCCGCGACGTAGTGACCGGCGACGTACGCCGAGCGCGCGGCGGGGAGTGATCGGAAACGATCGATCACGCCTTCGGTGAGGTCGGTCGCGATCGCGGTGGCCGGACCGGTCATGCCGAACGCCAACGACTGCATCAGGATGCCGGCCACGATGTACTCGCGGTAGCTGCCGCCGCGCACGGCGATCGCACCGCCGAACACGTACGCGAACAGCATCACGAACATGAGCGGCTGCAACGTGACGTCGAGCAGCTTTTCCGGGATCTGGCGGATGTGCTCGACGTTGCGCCACGCGAACACGAGCGTGTCGCTCCACCACTCGCGCAACGAACCGTCGCCCTGACCGGTGTCGTGGCGATCGGTCTCTTGCCGGCGCGCGTCGAGCTCCGCCGCCGCCTCGGTCGTGACACTCATGCCGACACCTCCTCGGTCTCGCGGGTCGGACTCGTCAGCGCCAGGAACACGTCGTCGAGGGTGGCCTCCCGACGATTCAGGTCGATCGCGTCGATGTGCGCGGCGTCGAGCGCGCGCATCACGTCCATCAGCCGCACCCCTTCGACAACGGGCACGGTCGCGACGAGCAGCTCACGATCGAGGCTCGCGGCGTTGGACGCGAAGGGCTGCGTCGCGGCGCTAACCGCGTCGAGCTCCGACGCGGACGCGACCTTGATCTCCACGCGGTCGTCGCCGATCTGCGCCTTCAGCTGATCGGGCGTGCCGTGCGCGACGCTCCGACCGTGATCGAGCACCACGATGTCGTCGGCGAGCCGATCGGCTTCCTCGAGGTAGTGCGTGGTGAGCACGATCGTGGTGCCGTCGCGAACGAGGCCGCGCAGCAGGTCCCACAGGTCGTTGCGGCTGCGCGGGTCGAGGCCGGTCGTGGGCTCGTCGAGGAAGAGCACCTTCGGCGCGGCAACGAGACTCGCGGCGAGATCGAGGCGCCGGCGCATGCCGCCCGAGAACGTTTTCACCAGTCGCGTCGACGCGTCGGCGAGGTCGAGCCGCTCGAGCAGCTCGGTGGCGCGGGCGCGGGCGTGCGCCTTGCCGAGGTGATGCAGGCGGCCGACCATCACGAGGTTCGAGTGCGCCGACATGAGCCCGTCGACGGTGGCCTGCTGCGCCGCGACCCCGACCCGCCGGCGCACGACCGCGGGCTCGCGCACGACATCGGCGCCCGCGACGAACGCGGCGCCGGTGGTGGGGACCGAGAGGGTGGTGAGGATCCGGATCGCGGTGGTCTTGCCCGCGCCGTTGTGGCCGAGCAGGCCGAGCACGGTGCCGGGCGCGACGTCGAGGTCGAGACCCCGGAGCGCCCAGAGGTCGCCGAATCGCTTGCCGAGATCTCGTGCCGTCACTCCGCCGTCGCGGATTGCATCGTCCTGCCAGGTCACGGGCTTGCTCCAAGCATCTGGTCGTAGACCGTACGGATGAGTCGTACGCAGTACGAGTGAGGTTAGCAGTACACTGTACGAATGGCAAACGGGGAGCAGGACGAGCGGCGCGACCGCAGCGCCGCCGACCACACCCACGGGCATCCCCGGCCGAGCGCCGGCAGCGCGCTGCGAGACCTCGTGGCGGAGAAGGTCGCCGAGAAGCTTACGGAGCAGGCGACGAAATACGACCGGATTTCGGCGAAGGCCGCGCGCCGCGCCGAAGCGATCGAGCGGGCGACTTCACACCTCGGCGCCCTCGACGTGTGGACGCGCATCGAGCCCGCGGCGCGGCGCCCGCGCTTCACGCGCGACGACATCACCAACGTCGCGATCCGCATCGCCGACCGCGAAGGAATCGACGCGGTTTCGATGCGTCGCATCGCCGCCGAGCTCGGTGCGGGAACGATGACGCTCTACCACTACGTGCGCACGAAAGACGAGCTGCTCGCGCTGGTGGTCGACGCGATCATGGGCGAGATCGTGATCCCGTCGGCCGAGCTCCGCGCCGCGCACTGGCGCGCGGCGATCACGATCGTCGCCACGCGAAGCCGCGACGCGCTGCGCCGTCATCCGTGGATTCTCGACATCGCCGACGATCCGCCCGTCGGCCCCAACAGCGTGCGGCACTTCGATCAGTCGCTGGAAGCAGTTGCGTCGTTACCGATCAGCCTCGCCGAGAAGCTCGACATCGTGACCATGGTCGACGAGTACGTGTTCGGTCATTGCCTGCTCGAACGCAACAATCTGCAGGCCGACGAACCTTCATTTCCCGACGACATGGTTGCGTATGTCTACGCACTCGTGCAGACCGGCGAATACCCGCAACTCGCCGCGATCTCCGAGGAGATCGGCCTCGAAGCCGCCTGGCGCCAAGTGCAGTCGCACCTGCGTGACACCGACCGTTTCGCGCGCAACCTCGCCCGCCTGCTCGACGGTATCGAGGCAAGTCTCCCTCGATAGACAACGCGGAGCGAGTGGTCCGCCGCGCTGCGCCGCCGGCCAATGAACTCCTCGACGATTCATGTCGGACGTTGCGTCAGCCAATACGCGACAATTGGCGAATTGGGCATCCGTACAATTACCTATTTCTTCGGCACAGCCCTACGCCTTGTGTTCGAAGTTGTCGGACGCGACGTCCACGACGTTCGGCGCATACGTACCCATATTCGCGCTGCTTCGG
>CAZLEC010000282.1:0-6153 GCA_964558245.1 uncultured Burkholderiales bacterium
TCGGCATGAAGGTCGCCACCAGTCCGTGCTGCTTCGCGATCTGCTTCGCGGCGACGCGGAAGAAGGTCATCTTGTCGGCCGTATCGAGCGCCGACCGGTGGTGGAAGTCGAACTCGTACTGGCCGTCGCCGCCCTCGGCGTCGAAGCTGAACACCTCGAAGCCGGCCTCGTTCAAGACACCGACCATCTGGTCGAGGAGGCCGAGCGCGTCGAGCGACACCTCGATGTCGTACGCGGGGGTCGGCTTCAACGAGCCGCTGCGAGCGATGGGCGCGAGGTATCCGGCCGGGCCGATGGCGTCCTCGCGGACCATGTAGACCTCGCACTCGACGCCGACGAGGAAGTCGAATCCCGCGCTCGCGGCCGCAGCAACCTGGCGCTTGAGGATCGATCGCGGGCACAGCGCGAACTGCTCCCGCCCGCCGAACCACAGATCGGCGCTCATCCACGCGACCCGGCGGTCCCAGGGCAGCACGACGAGCGATGCGGGGTCGGGTACCGCGACGCACTCGTCTTCGGCCGCGTTCATCGCGCCCAGCCCGCCGAGGCCGCGCGGCGTGTACCGCTCGTGACCGGCGAGCAGCTCGGGCAAGTGGCCGATCGGGACGGCCTTCGACTTCGACCGCCCGTTCACGTCGATGTAGCCGGCGAGCGCATACTCGACGCCTTGTTCGGCCAACGATTCGGCCAGCCGGTGATGTGCGTCTTCAATCGGGTGAATCGTGTCCACGCTGCTCCGTCACTCCCTAGGTGCCGATGAAATGGGCGCGCCGAGCGGCGGCTCCTCGACGCGACCGCGAACGACGCGATCCACGAGAGCGTCGACAGTCAGGGCGAAGAGCTTGGCCCCGAGGTCGGCCGTGGCTTCCGACGGGCGTCCGGTGACACCGTTCGTCGAGAGCACCGGTGCCGTGTAGCGGAACACGAGCGGCGCGGTGCGGTCGGGATCGTCGGCGGTCGAGACTCGATCGAGGTGCACGAGGTCGGGCGCGATGTGCAGCATCAACGCGGTCTCGGCGCGGTTCGCGTGCACGTCGTCTCCGTCGGCGCTCATCTCGGCGGCGACCACCGGATCGAGCGCCCACCAGTTCGCGATCCCCGCGCGCAGCTCCGGATGCCGCAGGCGCAGCTCGTCGGTCGCCGCGAGCAGCGCGCCGACATTGCCGAAGTGCGCGTTGACGAACAGCAAACGCGTGATCGCCGACGATGCCGCCCAGAGCGCGTACTCGCGCAGCACCGCCGCGAGCAGCTCGGGTGAGAGCGAGAGCTGGCCCGGCAGCGCGGTCCCGTGTCCGTAGCTGCAGCCGATCGCAACTGCCGGGAGCACCGGCGCTCCGGTGCGCGCGCTCGCGGCATCGCACAACGCGGAAGCGATGATCGTGTCGGTCCCGGTGGGCAGGTGCGGGCCGTGCTGCTCGGTTGCCCCGACCGGGACGAGGCCGACCTCGCTCGCGGCGGTGAAGCCGGTGAGGTCGGGCCAGGCCTGCTCCGACCAGCGCCGCCCGCCCGGTTCGGTGCGCTCGCGCCCTTCGCCCGCCGTCATGGCGCGAACGCTAAGGAACGTTCGTTTCGTGGATGTTTCGATACGATGTCGAGCGCCAGCTATCGCGCACCGTGGCGCCGGAAGCGCGACTTCCTACCTGGTTTGCACCACTATCCCGGTTCGATGTTGCAACAATGTTGCACGCTTTTCGAATCGGTATCGATAAGCGGCGACGGCTTCAGAGGCCGGGCACGTCGGCGAACGCCGCCGCGTTCGCCTGCACCGCGGCGAGCGCGTCCGGCGGCTGCAGCAGCGAGCGCAGCGCGGTCGTCGCCGCGAATTCGCCGGCCTCCGCCGGAGTGAACGGCGGGAAGCGGAACAGGGCCGACCCTTCGAGCCGGTGCTGATCGCCGTGGCGGATCCAGTGCTGCACACCTTCGTCGAGAGAGAGCAATCCGAGGGCAGTGAGGTCGGGATCGACCGGCACGAACTCGCCCTCGTCGGCTCCGGCGCGGACGAGCGAGACCACCCAGTCGTGGAGGCGCTGGCGGTCGCGCCAGTAGTCGGCGAACAACTCGGGCTGGCGGGCCGCGAGCCGGCCGACCTCCAGCACGTCGCACGGCGACTCGCAGAGCTGAATCGTGTCGAAGCGGATCAGGCGGTACAGCTTCAACGCGGGCGAGCCCGACCCGGCGCCAATGCGCTCGATGAATTCGAGCGGCGTCCGGTTGACCGCGAACACTGCTTGGAGGATCAGCTCCTTGCGCTTGAACCAGTAGTAGAGCGATGACTGCTGGAGGCCGGCCGCCCGGGCGATCTCACTCATCGTCGTCTGATCGAAGCCATGATCGGCGAACAGCTGCGTGGCGACCGAGATGATCTCCTCGCGCGGCGACCGGGCTCGGACCGGAGTGCCGCTGGCCCGGGGGCGCCCGATACGCGCCACGACCTCGCCGTCGTCGTCGGAATACCGATCCGGAGCGTTCCGGCGCATGGCGGTGACGATAGCGGTCTCGTCAACCGGCCCGAGCGGGTGTCATCATCGGCACATGGAGAAAGCACACGATCGCAACAAAGCGGAGGGCGACGGGCCGACGATCGCGGAGACCCACGCCGCGCTCACGGCAGCCCCTTCGATGTTCGAGATCGACGAGGCCGACGTGTTCGGCAACCGGTTGCGGGTCTGGAAGCATGCGCCCGCATCGCTGCGCGTCATCCTCGAAGCGAGCCGGGCGCGCGGCGACGCGACGTTCATCGTCTACGAAGACGAGACGCTCACGTTCGAGCAGCACTACCGCGCGGCCGCCCACCTCGCGACCATCTTGGTGGAGCAGTACGGAGTCGAGAAGGGCGACCGCGTCGCGATCGTCATGCGCAACTTCCCCGAGTGGTCGATCGCGTTCTGGGCCGCGGCGGCCGCCGGCGCGATCGTCGTGCCGCTCAACGCGTGGTGGACCGCCGACGAATTGGCATACGGACTCGAAGACAGCGGCGCCAAGGTCGCGTTCGTCGACGCCGAACGGCTCGACCGGTTAACGGGCATCCTGCCCGGGCTCGGCATCCGGACCATCGTCGTGCGCGCCGCGGCCGGCGCGAGCCCCGCCGCCGAACGTTGGGAGGACGTGCTGGGCACGGTTCCCGACGACGCCGCGCTTCCGGCCGTCGACATCGGGCCCGAAGACCTCGCCACGATCTTCTACACGTCGGGCACGACCGGTCGGCCCAAGGGCGCGCTCGGCACGCACCGGAACATCTGCGGGAACCTCATCTCCCTCGCGTTCGCGGCGCGGCGCGCGCAGATGCGGGCGGGCAAGGCGCCGGCGCCGACGTCCGGCCAGAACGTGTACCTCCTCTCGGTCCCCTTCTTCCACGCCACCGGCTGCCATTCGGTGCTCGTCGCGAACCTCGCCGCGGGCGGCAAGCTCGTGCTCATGCACAAGTGGGATGCCGAACGCGCGCTCGAGCTGATCGAACGCGAGCGGGTGACGACGTTCGGCGGGGTGCCCGCCATGGTCTGGCAGGTGCTCCAGTCACCGTCGTTCACATCGCGCGACATCTCGAGCGTGCAGTCGATCGGCTACGGCGGCGCGCCCGCCGCGCCCGAGCTCGTCCGCCGCATCGATCAGCTGTTCCCCGGCCGCACACCCTCGAACGGTTACGGCCTTACCGAGACGTCGTCGGTCACCACCATGAACTCCGGGGTCGACTACCAGCGCAAGCCCGACAGTGTCGGCGTGCCCGTGCCCGTCGTGGAAGTCCGGGTCGTCGACACCGACGGCAACGATCTGCCGCTCGGCGAGATCGGCGAGCTCTGGATCCGGGGCCCGAACGTCGTGAAGGGCTACTGGGGGCTGCCCGACGAGTCGGAGCAGACCTTCGGCGGCGGCTGGCTGAAGAGCGGCGATCTCGCCCGCGTCGACGAAGCGGGATTCGTCTACATCGTCGACCGCGCCAAGGACATGGTGATCCGCGGCGGGGAGAACGTGTACTGCGTCGAGGTCGAAGGCGTGCTGTTCGAGCATCCCGACGTCGTCGACGCCGCGGTCATCGGCGTGCCGCACCAGGTGTTGGGCGAGGAGGTCGGCGCGGTGATCGTGCTCCGCGCCGGCTGCGGGGTCACCGCCGACGACCTCCGGGCGCACGTGGGAGCGCGGCTCGCGGCATTCAAGGTGCCGGCGCACGTGTTCTTCCGCGACGAGCCGCTGCCGCGCAATCCGGCGGGCAAGGTGCTCAAGCGCGAGCTGCGCGACGAGTTGGTCGACTCGTGACCACAACCGCTTCATCACATGAAGCCGTTGGGCTCACCTCACGAGCTGAAATGCTTCATCAGATGAAGGAGTCGGGCTGATGGCTACCGCGCTGCATCCGCTGCTGGGCAAGGTCGCGCTGGTCACCGGCGGCAGCCGTGGGCTCGGGCGGGAGATCGTGCTCGCCTTCGCCGAGGCCGGCGCATCGGTGGTGATCGCGAGCCGGAAGTTCGACGCGTGTGAATCGCTCGCCCACGAAGCCGGCAACCGCTTCGACGTCGCGGCGCTCCCCGTCGCGGCGAACGTCAGCAACTGGGACGACTGCGACGCACTCGTGGCCGCGGCGTACGCACGATTCGAGCGGGTCGACGTGCTCGTGAACAACGCCGGGATGTCACCGCTGTACCCGTCGGTCGACCAGGTCACCGAATCGCTGTTCGACAAGGTGCTCGGCGTGAACCTGAAAGGCCCGTTCCGGCTGACCTCGCTCGTGGGCACGCGCATGGCGGCCGGCGACGGCGGCTCCATCATCAACATCTCGTCGGTCGAAGCCGAGCGGCCCGAAGCGACCGCGCTCCCCTACGCCGCCGCGAAAGCGGGCCTCGAGGCACTCACCCTCGGGTTCGTGCGCGCGTTCGGCCCGCGCGTGCGGGTGAACACCATTCGCTGCGGCATGTTCCGCACCGACATCTCGAAGGCGTGGGGCGATCCGGCCCTCGTCGACGAGCTCGCCCGGCAACGGATAGCCCTCCGGCGCGTCGGCGACCCGTCGGAGATCGTCGGTGCCGCCCTGTTCCTCGCGACGGAGGCGTCGTCGTACTGCACCGGGGCGACCATCAGGCTCGACGGCGGAACGCGCTAGTGGCCGCGGTCGCGTTCGTGACCGGCGCGAGTCGCGGCATCGGCAAGGCGTGCGCGATCAGCTTGGCGCGCGCCGGCTTCGACGTCGCATGCACGGCGCGCACGATGCACGAGGGAGAGGAGCGGGAGCACTCCTCGACGGTGCGCAAGCGCGACACCCGCCCACTTCCCGGCAGCCTCGAGTCAACCGCCGCCGAGATCGAGGCGGCCGGACAGCGCGCACTGACCGTGCCCGCCGACCTGCTCGACCGGTCGCAGCTCGAAGCCGCGGTCGCGACCGTGCTCGCGCAGTGGGGATCGATCGATCTGCTCCTCAACAACGGCCGCTACATCGGGCCGGGTCACATGGACCGTCTCGTCGACACGCCACTCGACCTCCTCGACCGGCACCTCGCCGCCAACGTGATGGCGCCGCTCGCGCTCACGAAGCTCGTGCTGCCGCAGATGATCGAACGCGGCCACGGGCTCGTGTGCAACGTGACTTCCGACGTCGCGTGGACCGACCCGCCCGCCGCAGCCGGAGAGGGCGGCTGGGGGCTCGGCTACGCGATCTCCAAAGGCGCGCTGCACCGCGTCGCGGGTGTGCTGGCGCACGAGATCGCGGGCACCGGCGTGTCGGTCGTGAACGTGTCGCCCGGCTTCGTCGCCACCGAGCGGATCGCCATCGACATGGCCGAGTTCGGATTCGACGCGTCGACGGGTGCGCCTCCCGAGCTCATCGGCCGGGTCGTCGCGTGGCTCGCGACCAGCGGCGCCGCCGCCGTTTGGAACGGCCGCACGCTCGAGGCGCAACCCATGGCCCGCGAGCTCGGCTTCGCGACGTAGTTCGAGGACCTACCGAGCTGCGGCGCCCATCTGGCCGAGGATGTCGGGCGGCACGAAGTTGTTCTCGGTGGTGGTCTCGGCCTCCACGAGCTCGACCATCTTCGCGACCACCTCGGCCGGGTCCATCTGACCGGTGGTGACGAAGTCGCGCATCATCTGGAACATCGGTGTGGAGGGAGCGTTGAGCGACCCTTCGCCGAACCACTCCCACATCGAATCCGCCATCCGGTCGTTGAA
>CAZLEC010000283.1:0-6146 GCA_964558245.1 uncultured Burkholderiales bacterium
TTCGGCACCGAGCGCGTCGAGGAGCTGATGACGCTCGAGCGGTACTCGCACGTGATGCACCTCACGAGCCAGGTCGCGGGGGAGCTGGCTCCCGGCCGCACGCCGATCGACGTGCTGCGCGCGACGTTCCCGGCCGGGACCGTGAGCGGCGCGCCCAAAGTGCGCGCGATGGAGATCATCGACGAGCTGGAGCCGACCAAGCGCGGGCCGTACGCCGGAGTCGTGGGCTACGTCGACTTCTCCGGCAACCTCGACACCGCGATCGCGATCCGCACGATGGTGTGGCGCGACGGGCGGGCCACGCTCCAGGCGGGCGCCGGCATCGTGGCCGATTCGGTTCCGGCCGACGAGTCCCTGGAATGCCGCAACAAGGCCCGGGCGTTGTTGACCGCGGCGGCCGCGGCCGCTCGGCTCGACCCGACGAAGGCCGGGCCCGACCCGGTGGAAGCCCGGGTCGACGGAGTGGAGGATTGACACGCATGGTCACCGCAGCGATGGCCCGGGTCGAGCGCGACGTCGTGGTCGCGTCGGGGCCCGACGCCACCACCTTCTTGCAGAGTCTCCTCTCGCAGGACCTCGCGCCCGTCGCGGTCGGTGAGAGCACGCACGCGCTCCTCCTCGAGCCGAAGGGCAAGCTCGTCGTCGACCTGCGCGCGGCGCGGGTGCACGACGACGAATGGTGGTGCGTGTGCGAGGCCGGCTTCGGGGCGACGCTCGCCGCCGGGTTGAAGCGATTTCGCATCCGGGTGAAGGTCGACATCGAGGAACGCTCGGCCGATCTCGCGACGGTTGCGCTGCGGGGGCCCGACGCGGTCGAGCTCGCGGCGAAGGTGCTCGATCCGTCGGGCGCGGTCGTCGCGATCCGGGTCGACTGGCCGGCCGATTCGGGTGTCGAGCTCGTGGGCTCACCGACCGCGGTCGACGCGGTCGCGAGCGCGCTGCTCGGCGCGGGCGCGACCAAGATCTCGGCTGACGAGTACGAAGCGCGGCGCGTCGAAGCCGGCGTTCCCCGCCAGGGCTACGACATCGACGAGTCGACGATCGCCCAGGAGGCGTACCTCGAGCGCGACGCGGTCTCTTTCACCAAGGGCTGTTTCCTCGGGCAAGAGCTCGTCTGCCGGATCGACAGCCGCGGCCACGTCAACCGCGTGCTGCGCCGGTTGCGCTCGGATGCGCCGGTTGCGCGCGGTTCCGCCGTCGTCGCCGACGGCAAGGAGGTCGGTCTGGTGACGACCGCGGTCGGCATCGTCGGGCTGGCGACGATCCGGCGCGCCGTCGAGCCGGGTACCGAGGTCGTGGTGCGCGGTCCGACGGGTGACATCAGCGCGCGGGTGGAAGCGGTCGCCGGCGACGCCTGATCACTGCCGTTCAGATGACGAACGGGGTCGAAATTCGACGTCGTTGGTCATGTGAACCGGGAGCGAGACCCTGAAGCGGGTGCCGCCCTCGGGCGGCGCGGCGACGCTTGCCGTGCCGCCCATCGCGGCGGCGAGCTGGCGCACGATCGCGAGACCGAGGCCGGTGCCCACCGACCGACCGGGCGCCGAACGCGCGGTGTAGAGCCGGTCGAACACGCTCGGGAGGTCGTGAGCGGGGATGCCCGGGCCGTCGTCGACGACGCTGATGTCGACCCACATCGAGTCGCGCGCCGTCACCGAGACCTCGATCGCCGACGTTGCGTACTTCAGCGCGTTCTCCACGAGGTTCGCGACGATCTGGGCGAGTCGCTCCGGGTCGAGCTCGACCGCCAACGCGTCGCGGGAACGCGCGCGCAGATCGATCCCCAACTCCTGCGCCTGGGGTGCGAACGCCTCCGCCGCGTTCGTGACGATCTCGGTCACGTCGCACGGCCGGGGATTCAGCGAGAACTCGCGGCTGTCGAGACGCGAGAGGTCGAGCAGGTCGCGCACGAGCCGTTCGAGCCGGCGCGCCTCGGAGCCGATCACGGTCGCGGCGCGCTTGCGGGCGTCGGGGTCGGCGTCGTCGAGAGTGCCGTCGGCGAGGGCCTCCGCGTAGCCGCGGATCGAGGTGAGCGGCGTGCGCAGGTCGTGCGAGATCGAGAGCAGGAACGCCCGCTGACTGCCGCGCGACTGCTCGAGTTGCGCCGCCATCTCGTTGAGTGTGCTGCCGAGCGCGGCGAGCTCGCGGTCGGCGCCGGGGGGCACGTCGGCCCGCCCCGACAGATCGCCCGCGGCCAGCTGACCGGCGGCCCGTTCGATCTCGCGGATTGGTCGCGTGAGGCGCCGCGCGAGTGCGACGGCGACCGCGATCGCGAGCAGCAACACCGCGACCGCGGCGACGAGGAGGAGCGGGAGCGCGCTCGAGAGCACCTTCGTGTCCACGTGATCGGTCGCGACGACCACGAGGAGCTGGCGGCGGATCCTTCCGGCGGGCAACGCCAGGAACACCGTGTTCCCGCGCCGGCCGCTCACGTCGTTCCCGGCGAGGAGCTGCTCGGCATCGAGGTCGGACGGCTGGAGCGTCGAGGGCAGTGAGAACTCCGTGCTCTGACCGAGGTTGTTGACCGCGCCCGCCGGCGAGACGAGCACCGCGCTCATGCCGGCGACGCGCACACTCACCCGCAAGCCCCGCAGCTGGCGGAGTCGCTTCAACACTCCGGTGCCGAGCGGATCCGAACCGGGCGCCAGGCTCGCCACGAGCGGTTGCAGCTCACTCGTGCGCGACTGGAGATTCGAGAGCGCGTTCTCCTGGAGCTCGCGGCGCACGAGCACGTACGAGGTCGCGTACGAGAGTCCGAGTACGACCACGGCCACGAGCACGATCGCGCCGACGAGCCGAGCGGTCAGCGTGCGCCGTTCCGTCATGCGGGTTCGAGGCGGTAGCCGATGCCGCGCACGGTGTCGATGCGCACGGCGCCGTCGAGCTTCTTGCGCACCTGGGCCACGTGCACGTCGACGGTGCGCGCGTCGCCGAACCAGTCGTAGCCCCACACGTTGTCGAGGATCTGCTGGCGACTCAACGCGAGACCGGGGCGTTCGGCGAGAAAGCGCAACAGCTCGAATTCCTTCGTCGTGAACGCGACGGGCTCGTCTCGCACTCTCACCTCGCGGCGCCCGAGATCGATCGTCGCCGCGCCGGCCTGGAGGATCTCGGCCGCGGCGGGACCCTCGGTGCGGCGGAGCACCGCCTTCACGCGGGCGACGAGCTCGGCCGGCGAGAACGGCTTCGTCACGTAGTCGTCGGCTCCGAGCTCGAGCCCGAGCACGCGGTCGATCTCGCCGTCGCGCGCGGTGAGGAAGATCACCGGGATCGTCGAGGTCAGGCGGAGCCGGCGGCACACCTCGAGACCGTCTACGTCGGGAAGGCCGACGTCGAGCACGACCAGGCGGGGCCGGTGCTCCCCGACGGCGCACACCCCGCCCTCGCCGGTGGTGGCCTTGACGACGCGGTAGCCCTCACGGCTGAGGTAGAGCTCGATCAGGTCGGCGATGTTCGGTTCGTCGTCGACGACGAGGATCGTGCCGCGTTCCATATGCCTTCAATCGTCGCACCCGGGCACGGGATGAACGTGAGCATCGTGTGAGGGGAGTGTTAGGCCCCCACAGCCGATTCGGGCAGTTCGTTGGCCCGGGCGAGGGCGCCGAGCCAGGCCGCGCTCGGCTTGGGCGTGCGCTCGAACGTGTCGCGGTCTACGGACACCAGCCCGAATCGGGGCTTGTAGCCCTCGGCCCACTCGAAGTTGTCGAGCAGCGACCAGTACGTGTAGCCGCGCACGTCGAGCCCGTCGGCGAGGCAGCGCCCGAGCCCGGCGAGCGCCTCGGTCACGAACTTGATTCGGACGGCGTCGTCGTCGACCCCGATGCCGTTCTCGGTCACGTACACCGGGTTGCCGGTCACGTCGATCGCGTGCCGGATCGCGGCTTCGAGCGACTGGGGCCAGTATTCGTAGCCCATCGACTCCACCGTCGGGCCGTCGGGATCGGGATCCATCGGCAGGCCGTCGAGGCCGATGCGCGTGCGCGTGTACGCCTGCACGCCGATGTAGTCGTCGCCGCGCGTCGGCGTGAGGAAGAAGTCTTCGTGCATGGCTCGAGCGCGTTCGAGGCCCTCCTCGCCGCCCTCGGGTGTGTACCAGTCGGACATCGAAAGGGTCAGGCCGACGGGGAAGTCGCCGGGGCCGGCCTTCAACGCCTCGTAGGAGCGGCGGTGCGCGTCACGTAGGTGCTCGTTTACCTTGCCGTACAGCGCGAAGTCACGCCGGCCCGGAGCGAACCGGCCGGTCAGATAGCCCATCAACGAGACGATGTTGGGCTCGTTGATCGTGCAGGCCATCGCGATCAGATCGCCGAAGTGCGCGACCGACCGCTCGCAGAAACGTGTGAACTTGTCGACGACCGCCGGCTCCGCCCAGTCGCCGCGATCGGCCATCCAGCGCGGCGTCGTGAAGTGATGGAACGTGACGACGGGCGCGATCCCGAGCTCGTGACAGGTCGCGAGCATGCGGCGGTAGTGGTCGAGCGCGGCGCGCGAGAACTCGCCGTCTTCGGGCTCGATGCGCGACCACTCGAGCGAGAACCGGTACGTGTCGAACCCGAGGCCCGCCGCGAGCGCGATGTCGTCGGGGTAGCGGTGCAGGCTGTCGCAGGCATCGCCCGAAACGTCGACGCACCCGGAGTCGGGGGTGTGCTCGAACGCCCACCAATCGTTGTTCCAGTTGCCGCCCTCGATCTGGTGCGCGGCGCCGGCCACGCCCCAGACGAAACCATCGGGAAGAGTCACGCTCATCCCGGGAGGCTAGATCTCCGGGTGACGGCCCGGCCCGGCCGTACACTCGCCGGACACTGTGACGGTCCTCGACGACATCCTCGCCCGTAAGCGCGACGAGGTCACGATGCTGCGGCGCCCGCAGACGCGTGACCTGCTCAAGGGACGCGCGCTCGAGGCGCCGCCCGTTCGCGACTTTGCCGCGGCCCTGCGCCCGACCGGCGGCCACCTCGCCGTGATCGGCGAGCTCAAGCGCCGGTCGCCTTCGAAGGGTGACCTCGCCCCGGATCTCGAGCCGGCCCTGACCGCGAAGGCGTACGAGTCGGGTGGCGCGGCCGCACTCTCGGTGCTGACCGATGCGCCGTTCTTCGGTGGCCGGGTCGACGACCTCGTGTCGGCGCGCGCGGCCACGTCGCTCCCGGTGTTGCGCAAGGACTTCACGATCGACGAGGTGCAGGTGTACGAGGCGCGCGCGATCGGCGCCGACGCGATGCTGCTGATCGTCGCGGCGATCCCCGACGACACCTTGCTCGCGGATCTTCATGCCTTGGGCCGCGATCTCGGGCTCGCAGTGCTCGTGGAGGCGCACGACGCGCACGAGATCGAGCGGGCACTCGGCGCGGGCGCGGAGATCCTCGGCATCAACAACCGCGACCTCGCCACGTTCAAGGAGGATCTCGGGGTGGGTGAGTCGTTGGCCGCGCACGTGCCCGCGTCGGTGGTCGCCGTCGCGGAGTCGGCGGTGCGTACTCCGGCCGACGCGGCGCGGTTGGGTGCCGTAGGGTTCGACGCGGTGCTCGTCGGCGAGGCGCTCGTACGCGCCGACGATCCTGCCGCCTTGGTGCGCGACCTCGGGGCCGCGCCGGTGATTCGGAGGTCGTGATGGACACCCGCTTCGTGCTTCCGCAGAGCAGCATTCCGACCGCCTGGTACAACGCGTTGCCGGATCTGCCCGAACCGCTGCAGCCGCCGCTGCATCCGGGCACCAAGGAACCGGTCGGGCCCGACGACCTCGCGCCATTGTTCCCGATGGCGCTCATCGAGCAGGAGATGACGGGCGCACCCAGCGTCGACATTCCGGGCGAGGTGCTCGACATCCTGCGGCTGTGGCGCCCCACGCCGCTCGTGCGCGCCACTCGCCTCGAGCAGGCGCTCGGCACCCCGGCGCGGATCTACTACAAGGACGAGTCGGTCTCGCCCGCCGGCTCGCACAAGCCCAACACCGCGGTCGCGCAAGCGTTCTACAACAAGCAGTCGGGCACGACCCGGCTCGCCACCGAGACGGGCGCGGGTCAGTGGGGCTCGGCGCTCGCGTTCGCGTGCTCGCAGTTCGACCTCGAATGCAAGGTCTACATGGTGCGCGCGTCGTACGAGCAGAAGCCGTACCGCCGGGTGCTCATGGAGACGTGGGGCGCGTCGGT
>CAZLEC010000284.1:0-4804 GCA_964558245.1 uncultured Burkholderiales bacterium
TACAAGGAGCTCCAGGACATCATCGCGATCCTCGGTCTCGACGAGCTCTCCGAAGAAGACCGGGTCACCGTGTCACGAGCTCGCAAGATCCAGAAGTTCCTGTCGCAGCCGTTCTTCGTGGGCGAGGTGTTCACCGGCCTGCCCGGCATCTACGTGCCGGTTGCGGAGACGGTGGAGGCCTTCGAGGCGCTCAACAGCGGCGAGCTCGACCACGTGCCGGAGCAGGCGTTCTTCAACGTCGGCGGCGTCGAGTCGGTGCTCGAGAAGTCCAAGCAGCTGCAGGAAAGCTGAGCTCGTCGTGGAAGTGCAGCTCGTTTCACCGGAGCAGGTGCTCTATGTCGGCGAGGCCGACATGGTGATCGCGCGCACGCTCGGCGGGGGCGAGATCGCGTTCTTGCGCGGCCACGCCCCGTTCCTCGGTGCGCTCGCCGACTCGTCGGTGCGTCTGGTGCTCGCCGACGGCGGTCAGGAACGGTTCGCGGTGCACGGCGGCTTCGTGGAGGTCTCGCACGACCGCGTGATCGTCCTCTCCGACGTCGCCGAGCTCGCGAGCGACATCGACACCGACCGGGCCCGCGAGGCCAAGGTCCGGGCCGAGGACGCGTTGCGGACCAACGCCGACGACGAAGACGCCCAGGCCGCGCTCACCCGCGCCGACGTGCGCCTCGAGGTCGCCGGCGCGGTGTAAGCGCTTCGTGCCGCTCGTCAGTGGTACGCCCCGAACCCGTGCCAGCCGTCGGCGTAGTGCGCGAGCACGACTTGCGCCTTCGGGACGCTCGCGCCGCCCGACGGGACGGCCCCGGTGGCATCATCTGTTGCGCGTCACGTCGGCCCAGGTGTACCCGCCGTCAGACGTTCTGAGCATCTTTCCCTGCGCGGTGATGATCCAGCCGACGTCGACCGTCGGAAAGGAGATCGGGAACTCCAGGTTCTCGTTCTTCGCCAGCGGCAGGTCGGGCCGGGTCTGCCAGGTGCGGCCGCCGTCGGCGGTGACGCGAAGCTCGGGCCCGGACACGAGCTGCCAGTGCGTCGCGTCGGTGGCGCTGAAGTAGTTCTCGGCGCCGGTGGGGAGCTCGAAGCCGGCGGGACCGTTGCGGAGCGCCCACGTACGGCCACCGTCGTCGCTGACGTCGAAGAACGTTCGGTACTGCGACCCGGTGATGTGCGTGCCGCTCCACACCACCACGAAGTCGCCGTGCGCGACGACCTGGAAGCGCGCGACGTCGCCGGCGGGCACAGGAGTGACCACCTGTTTCCACGATGTCCCGCCATCGGTCGTCGCGAGCAACGTCCGTTTCCGGCCGTGCGTTGCCCACCCGTCGTCTGCATTCGCGAACGCCATCGGTCCGAGGGGCTGCCCGCTCGAGGCGCGCTCCCATGTCGCGCCGCCGTCGAGCGTGCGGTACAGGGTGGTCGCGCCACCGGCGGCGCGCACGGTGAACCAGCCGTGGTCGCGGTCGATGAACGTCGGCGAACCAAACACCATTTCGCGGGGAACGGCCGGCAGCGAAAAGACGCTCATGTCGTCGAGACCGCGAATCCGGAGCAGGTGCCAATCGCC
Organism: uncultured Burkholderiales bacterium; assembly: GCA_964558245.1. GTDB lineage: Bacteria > Actinomycetota > Acidimicrobiia > IMCC26256 > PALSA-610 > JBBQER01. The sequence continues at coordinate 1,562 of CAZLEC010000284.1, forward strand.
GGCGTTGCCGTTGGGCCAGCTCATCCACGCGTTGCCGCCGGGCACGGCCGAGCATTCACCTCCGGCGACCGGTACGGCGGCCGGCAGCACGACATCACGCCATCGCTTCCCGCCGTCGCTCGTGTAGCGGAGCGGGTTGCCGCACTTCCATGCCTCGAGACTCGAGGGGAACACGCTGCTGCGGCCGACTGCCGGGCCCGTCGCCGGCGCAGTGATCGGTGTGGTCGCCGCCGGTGTGTGCGACCCGATGGTCGTGGTGTGACTCGCACGCGCGAGCGTCCCGACCGCCGCGACGGCGGCGACGAGCACGCCGGCGACGCCGACCAGCGCGACTCTCCGCTGTAGCCGCCGGCGCCGCCCGCGCGCGACGACGTCGTTGCGGTCGCGCCTCGGTGCGGGAACCTCCGACGCGAGCGCGTCGAGCGCGTCCTTCACGTCGTCACGGCGCATCGAGCTCGACCTCCGGAGTCTCGTCGTCGTCGAGCTCGACTTGTAGGCGCGCGTGCGCGGCGTGCAACGTCGACTTCACCGAGCCCAGCGCGCAACCCATCGCGGTCGCGATCTCGTCGAGCGGGAGGTCGCCGTAGTGGCGCAGCACGAGCGCGAGCCGCTGGCGCTCGGGGAGCTCGCCGATCGCCCGCCGCATCGTGACCCGGTCGACAACCTGATCTTCCATGCTCTGCGCTCCCGACTTCGGTGCCGGCGTCTCGTCTCGAGGCGGGCGGCGCTTGCGCAGCGCCACCCGTGCGGCGACCACGTACACCCAGCCCGCCGGCCGTTCCATCGCGTGCACGTGGTCCCACCGCACGTAGGCGCGGGTGAATGCCTCCTGCGCGGCCTCTTCGGCGAGGAGGGGGTCACGAAACGCCACCGACAAGCCCCGGAACACCGACTCGTACTGCTCGGCGAAGAACGCCTCGAACGACTCCGAACGATCGCCCACCTGCCTATCTAAGCCTGGGGTCAGCCGGAAGGTTCAGTGGCCATCAGGCCCGAGACGATGTCTTCGAGATCGAGCGGGTCGCCGTACCAGCGCGGGATGCACGTGGTCGGGTTGATGGAGACGCCCCGCACGCGGTTGTCGCGCTCGATCTCGTGACCGTCGTGATGCTCCATCGGCCGCGGTCGGGGAAGCACGTTGCCGTTCGGGCGGATCGCCGCGAGCTCATCGGCGGTGTCGAAGCGCAGGTTCCAGCCGCCCTCGTGCACGAGCCAGTGGTGGAACCAGCACAGCGTCGAGCTCGCACGTGCCTTCGCCGCCCTCGACAAGCACGTCGGCGTCGGCGTTGATCACGATCTGGAATCGATCGCCCCTGGAGCCCGTGACGGCGATGCCGGAGAGCAGCGCCTCGGCCATCACGAACAACCCGTCACAGTTCGTGGTCGCAACCTCACGCGGGGGTTCCGCGGAACCGTTTTCGGGTGCCGGTTCCGGCGGGACGCGCTCCCGAGCAATCGCAACGGCCTTCGCGAACAAGGCGCCCATCTCCGGCGGGAGACGGAACTGGCCTTCGAGCGAACCGTCATCCATCCAGTCGTACCGCAGGTACCGCGCCATGTGCCGTGCGTTGGCTTCGTCGGTCTCCTGCTCGGCGGAGAGCGCACCCCGGTAGGTGCGTACGACCCGCTCCAGGTGAGCCGCGGTCGCCGTCGTCGCGAGCTCCACAAGTTCGGCTTCGTTCGCCGGGGTGGCGACACGCGTGATCGCCCGCACCTTCGAGTAACTCAACCGGCCGGCCGCGAACTCGGCGGTGATAGCGGGCAACTCCTCGAGTGCCCGCGCGACGCGAACGCGGCCGGCGCGTACGTCCATCCCGCAATGCCAGCTCAGCCACTGCGCGCAAGTGCGGCAGCCTCACTCCGCGTATCCCTCGCGGCGGTCGTACTCGGCTCTCAGCAACAGCCAGCGACATTCGGCGGCCGCGAGGTTGCCCGCCAACTTTGTGATCTCGGCTTCCAGCACTTCGAGCGGCATCGTGCCCGCGCCGACCGCGTCCTGCGGTCTGCATGCTCCGAGCGTACGAATCGGATGAGACAGTCAGCGGCAGTAGGCGAGCGCGGTCAGGTCGCCGGTTCGGCTGCCCACGTTGAACGCGGTCACGACCCACTGTGTGCGCGACGGCGCGGTCCAGCTGAACGCCTCGACCTGCGCGGTGTGCGGGGCCTGATACGGATATCCGGTCTTCTGCGCGACGAGCCCGCCGAATACGAGCGAAGTGTGCGCGGGGCAGTTCGCGCGCGCAGTTCCGCCGGTGTGACCCGCGACCTTCACGGTCGTGGAGTACACCTTGGGCGTGACACCGGGAGCGCAGTAGGCGATAGCAGTGAGCGTGGACTGCTCGGCAGTAAGTGTGGTGATTGTCGCACGCCATTGCCGCGACGAAACGCGCTCGAGACTGTCGATGAGGTCGTGGTGCCGTGGCGCGGGATGGCCGTCGAAGCCGCCGCCGACGAGCACCGTTCCCACCGGACAGCTCACGATGACGCTCGCGGCCCCTTCGCCGCTCGTCGTGGTGCGTTCGACGGCGGCCGGCACGTTCCCGTGGTCGCAGTACGCGACGGCCGTGAGGTGTCCTTCCGCATCACGGGAGTTGTTGAACCCGTACACGGTGAGCTGGTCGTCGGCGGTGCGGCGCACACCGGCGGGGAGTATGTATTTCGCGCCGCGGGGCGGCTCGAACTGGGCCACGATGCCGCCGAAGGAGACGTGCTCACCGGTGGGACACCGCGCCGTGACCGAACCCTTCGCGAACCGGTGGACCTTGACGTCTTTCGTGTACGCCGCGACGGCGGCGAACGCCGGCGCGGCGATCGCCGGCGCGGCGATCGCAATGCACGAGCACCCGACGATGAGCCCGGCAATCCGTCGCCGCACGGAGCACTCCGATCGATCAGCTACCCCAACGCACTGCTGAGTACGAGACCAGCTTCGTCCACGTGTGGGTCGCGCCGATGATGCGGATCGTGCCCGACTTCGAGCGCATCACCAGGCTCTGCGTGCTCGCGCCGTCGCCCCAGTACCGAACACCCTGGACCAACTCGCCGTCGGAGATGCCCGTCAGTGAGAAGTGGATGTCGTCGCCGCTCACGAGATCGTCGATCATGAGCACGCGGTCGAGGTCGTATCCCATGTCGAGGGCGGTGCGCCGCTCGTCCTCGTTGCGCGGCCAGAGCCGGCCCTGGATCGTGCCGCCGAGGCACTTGAGCGCGCAGGCCGCGATCACGCCCTCGGGCGTGCCGCCG
>CAZLEC010000284.1:4904-6103 GCA_964558245.1 uncultured Burkholderiales bacterium
GCCGCCGAGGCACTTGAGCGCGCAGGCCGCGATCACGCCCTCGGGCGTGCCGCCGATACCGAACAGCACGTCGGTACCCGAGTTGCGCCACGCAACCGAGATCGCCCCGGCGACATCACCGTCCCCAATGAGTCGAATGCGAGCGCCGGCCTCGCGGCACTCACGGATGAGGTCGGCGTGACGTTCGCGGTCAAGGATCACCGCAGTGACATCGCTCACCCGCTCACCCAAGGCCTTGGCGACCGCTTCGAGGTTGGCCTTCACCGGCGCGTTGAGGTCGATCGCGCCGGCAGCCGCCGGCCCCGCGGCGATCTTCTCCATGTACACGCACGGCCCGGGGTTGAACATCGTGCCCCGTTCGCTGAGCGCGATCACCGAGATGGCGCCGGGTTGACCAAGCGACGTGAGCGTCGTGCCGTCGATGGGGTCGACCGCGATGTCCATCGCCGGTGCGGAACCGTCGCCGATCTGCTCCCCGTTGAAGAGCATGGGCGCTTCGTCTTTTTCGCCCTCGCCGATCACCACGACGCCGTCCATCGCCACGCTGTTGAGGACGACGCGCATCGCCTCGACGGCCGCGCCGTCGGCGGCGATCTTGTCGCCCCGACCCATCCAGCGGCCGCCCGCGAGTGCGGCGGCCTCGGTGGCGCGCATGAGTTCCATCGCGAGGTTGCGATCCGGGCTCTGTTGTGTCTCCATCGAGCGACCCTAGCCGGGCCCCACGCGCGAGTGAAGCGCGTGTAGAACGGCGAGCGGAACGGTGATGGAGGAGCCATGGGAACGCTGGAAGGCAAGGTCGCGCTCGTCACGGGGGCGGCGTCGGGGATCGGGCTCGCGTGCGTCGCGCGCTTCGTGCGCGAGGGCGCGCGGGTGGTCGGCCTCGACGTCTCGGAGCCCCAGCAGCCGCTCGACGTGCCGGCCGGCTCGCCCGAAGTCTCCTTCGCGGTCGCCGACGTGCGCGACGAGGCTGCGGTCGCGGCTGCGGTCGACGCGGCGATCGCCGAGCACGGGCGCCTCGACGCGGTGGTGACGGCCGCGGGTGTCGCGGGTGGCGGTCCCGCCCATCTCCTCGACCGCGACGAGTGGCAACGCGTGCTCGACGTGAACCTCACGGGGACCTTTCTCGTGTGCAAGCACGCAATCGCGCGCATGCTCGAACAACAACCGGTCAACGGCGAGCGCGGCAGCGTCGTGACCAT
>CAZLEC010000285.1:0-6097 GCA_964558245.1 uncultured Burkholderiales bacterium
AGCCCGCGCTCGAGACGCCACCGGTCTCGATGTCGACCGGGAGCATGATGCCCTCTTCGCGGAGCGCAGTCGCGACGCGCGCCCGCAACTCACGTCCGACTTCGAACTGCTTGCCGGGAAGCGTCCGCGACACCATACGGATGCTCAGCCGGTCGACGTCGATGCTCTCGACGCCCATCACCGTGGGCGCATCGAGCATGAGCGCGTGCATCGCGTCGTCGGCGTAGATGCTCTTGCCGACCGACTGCAGCAGCGCGTTGACGCGGCTGATGTCGGCGGTGGCCGGCAGCGGGACGTCGACCACCGCGCGGGCCCAGTCGCGCGACAGGTTCGTGACCTGCGTGATCTGGCCGTTGGGAATGAACACCACCTCGCCGTTCACCGTGCGCATGCGCGTGATCCGCAGCGTGACGTCTTCGACGGTGCCGGTCACACCCGTGTTCGATCCGAGGTTCGAGATCCGGATGAGGTCGCCGAATCCGTACTGGCGCTCGGTGATGATGAAGAACCCGGCGAGGAGATCTTGCACCATCCGCTGGGCGCCGAAGCCGAGCGCGACGCCGGCGACGGTCGCGGGAGCGATCAAGCTCGCGAGCGGCACCCCGAAGCGTTCGAGCACCAGCACACCGGTGACCGAGTAGAGGAGGACCAACGTGGTCCCCGTGATCACCTGCGTCAGCGAGTGGCGGTGCTTGGCGGCTTCGGAGCGTACGACCGCATCACTGCCGGCGTCGTTGGCGTCGATGCGCTGGGTGAGCCGCGCGCCGAACCACGAGACGAAACGGGCGAGCAGCACCGAGCCCAGCACCAGCAGCACGATCTCCAGGCCGTCGCCGCGCACCCACCTCCCGAAGTCGCCCAGGGACGTGATCGCGACGGTCATGGCCGACATCATTGTCCGGGTGCGGAGGCCGGTGCTGATCGAGCGCGAGACGTCGCCCCGATCCAGTCCGCCCCGGGGCGGCGGTCGGATGGTCGGAGACGGCCGGGCGAGCCGTCTCCGACCACCGAACTGTCCGGAGGAACCTCTATATCCTCATCGCCTGCACGCGCTCGGGGCCGGCGAGGCGTACGGCTCGCCGGTAGTCGGGTCGAGGAAGAGCGTGAGCCGACCGCCCGAATGACGGAAGTCGAACATGCCGTTCAACGAGCCGGCCACCGCGTCGAACGATCCGGCGATCCGCGGGAGGTGCCAGTTGTCCTCGACGAAGCGGATGATCGACGACTGGTCGGTGAGCGTGTGGTCGACGAAGTTCGACCGCGCCCACGGCGAGATCACGAGCAGCGGTAGACGCGGGCCATAGCCGCAGCGACCACTCGCACCGGCGAGCGGTGGCGTGGTCGCGGCGTCGCCGCACAGACCGGTGCCGTCGAGGAAGTCCTGCGGTCCGGGCGGAGTTGCCACCGCCGCGGTGTTCGACGCGTTGTGGACTCCGCTGAACGCGTGGTCGTAGAAGCCGTCGGAGTCGTCGTAGGAGATGACGACGGCGGTGCTCGCCCAGTCAGGAGTCTGCTCGAGCGCGTCGATCTCCTTCACGACGAACTGCTGCTCGTCGTCGGGGTCGGAGTAACCCGCGTGGCCGTCCTCGTAGCCCGGCGCCTTCAGGAAGCTGAGTGCCGGAAGATGATCCGGCGAGAGGTAGCCGTGCGCGATCGCCCCCACCAGTGCGTCGAAGTCACTCGTGTCGTACTGGTGGTTGGCCGTGTCGAACTGCGGCACTCCGGTGCTGAAGGTCTGCGTGTCGGTGCCGATCGCCGCGAGCGACGCCGGCGCCAGGTGATGCGGGTTCGCGGTCGACGCGTAGTAGTTGAACGGCTCGTGGTGCGCGATGTAGTCGTCCTTGTTGCCGTAGTTCGTGCCACCCGCCGTCAGCCCACCGGTGCCACCAACCGCCGCGCCGACCGGGTGCACCGCGTTGCACAACCCCTGGTCGGATGCCGGCGCGACGGCGAACTTGCCCTTGAACTCGTCGGGCGTGAACGTGCTCGTGGGCTGACCGGGAGCGGCGGTGGCGAACGTCGTCGTCGGGCGGAACCCGCCTTGGAACCAACCCCAGCTCAGTCCGGCCTGGTCGAGCTCGTCGCCGATGTTCTCGCCGGTCAACGAGACCGCGTCGCGCGTCGAGCAGTCGTCGTAGTAGGGCTGGGCGTCCGAGATGAGCGCGGTGCCTCCCACCCCGTCACTCACCGTGTCGCCGTCGGTCGCCGCGCCGTTGATCGACTGGCCGACACCGTCGGTGTTTCCCGACACGAGATTCACCGCGCCGGGCGCCGACGGGCCGAAGGTCGTCCCGTAGGAGTTGTCGCTCATCGCGAACTGCTGCGCGTAGTTCCACAGCGCGGTCACGGTGTTGCCGTCGTAGTAGTTCATCACGTCGGATGCCGCGCAGGCCTGACCGGTACCACCCGTGCCGGTCGCGGTGCCGACGGAGGTGACGAACTTGTCCATGGCGCCCCCGTCGAACGCCTTCTGCTCGTCGTTGTAGTCGTGGTCCTGATCACACGTGATCACGTCGTTGGTGTTCGCGGGATCGAGGCGCCGCGGGTCCACCTGATGCCCGCCCGCATCGAGGTTCGGGTTGTTGGTCAAGAGGTTGCCGTGGCCGCCGGCGCCGGCCGTGCCGGCCAGGCCGTTGACGCTCGGTGTCGACCGGCTCGCGAAGAACGGCTCACCCGACGTGTTCGCCGCCTTCGGATACGTGCCGAAGTAGTGGTCGAACGACACGTTCTCCTGAAAGATCACCACGACGTGCTTGATCGGCGTGGCCGTCGCGCCGGCGGCGGCGGCCGGCCCGTTGGCACCGGCAGTCGTGGTTGCGGCCGAGAATCCCAACACCGCGACGCTGCACGCCGCGATGCCCGATCCGAGCTTGCGGAGCTTTGACAACGTGACTTCCCTTTCGTTCGGCGGGTACTCGCGCAACGTACGAAACGAAGGTGAATGACCCGGGGCGCCCAACCGAACGAGTGCGGTCGGAGCGGAGAAGTCTTCGGAGGCAACGTGAACGTCACCCGAAGAAGTGACGAACGAGGTTTGGATCCTCACGCGATGGTTTCGAGCGCCCGCCCCCGCCCCGGCTCCGAGGCGGCGGCGAAGCCGCTCGGTGCCCGTGTCCGTCATCCGTGCTTCGACCGGTGCTCGCACGGGTACGTCGTGTGGCACTATGGACATGTGCCACACCAGCCCGCGCGACTGAAGTCCACGGGAGCGCGGCGTGTGCTTCTCACCTCAAGCTGATCTCGTCGGCGGGCTCGTCGTCACCGGCATCGGGGCCGACGCGTTCCGGCACTTGCGGGGCCGCAACAACCACCTTCTGCTCGCCGGCCTGCCCCTCCTCCTCGGCACCCATCAACTCGTCGAGGCATTCGTGTGGTGGGGCGTCGAAGGAAACGTCGCCCACGCAGTGGGTCGCGTCGCGCTCTGGGTCTACCTCCTGATCGCGTTCGTGGTGCTGCCGATCTTCGTTCCCGTCGCGGTGCGCGCGTTCGAACCCACTCGCGCGCGGCGAAAGCTGATGACGCCGTTCATCGTGCTCGGCGCGGGTGTGTCGACCGTGCTGTTGTTCTCGATGCTGCGCACTCCGATCGGGGTGACCGAGCGTCCGTACCACCTCGCGTACAGCATCGACGTCAGCCACGGCGCCTTGGTCGAGTGCCTCTACGTCGTCGCGGCGTGCGGCGCGCTGTTGTTCTCCGGGTACCGCCACATCGAGATCTTCGGCGCCGCCAACCTGATCGCGGTCGGCGTGCTCGCCTGGCTCACGGTCGACGGGTTCGCGTCGCTGTGGTGCGCGTACGCCGCGATCGCGTCGGGTGCGATCGCGCTGCACATGCGCTACGCGAAGCCCCATCGCGCCCAGCCGTATGTGCTCACCTGAGGGTCCCTCCCTCCGCACCCTGTCGTCGCGAAGGCCGCCGCGAAGCCGGGGTCCGGCTGTGGACCGGCCCGCGGCTACGTTCGGGGCATGGCCGATTACGTCATCCCCGAACCGGAACCGAAAGAGATCGACGAGACGCTCTCGATGGAGCTGCGGCACCTCTCCGAGAACGCGGTGCTCAAGGGTCGGCCCTCGGGCGACGAGAAGTGCGAGAACTGCCGCTACTACCTCGAGCCGACCGCCGACCTTTCGTACTGCTGGCACCCGAAGCTCCGGATCCTCGTCGGCGCGCAGTGGTGGTGCCAGTGGTGGGACGCCATTCCCGAAGATTCGTAACGTCCCGTCGAGTCGTCACGCGCTCCGAAGTTTTCGGCGACCGGCGCCTGGGTACGACCCCACGACGGAGTGGGTGACCACCCGTTCCCCGGTGCGACGAATGGAGGTCGGGCGTGCTCCTCGACGACGCGTCAGCTGACGGTCCGGCCGTGGCTTCCTCCGGGGAGCAGCTGTGGATGCGGGAGGCCAATTGCCGCGGGCTGCAGGCGTCGGCGTTCTTCCCGTCGGATGCCTCGGGCGTGGAAGCGGCCCGACGCGTGTGCGCCGATTGCTCGGTGCGATCCGCTTGTCTCGAGTACTCGCTGGAGAACCGCCTCGATCACGGGATCTGGGGCGGAACCTCCGAACGGCAGCGGCAACGCATCCTGCGCGATCGGCGCCCGATCGGGCGAACGTCGCCGTAGCTACGCGCGCTCGCGGCTGCGCAACGTCCGGCTGTCGGCCGCATCGGGTATCTCGTGCAGCGACTCGAGCGGCGCGCCGGGAACCGGACGCGGCGCGACCTCCCGCTCCGCCTGCTCGGGCGGCCACGCTTCGGCGATCCCGACGATCGTCGTGAGCGTCGCGTAGCCGGCTTCGCAGAGTGCGGTGTCGGTATCGGGCGCGAGTTGCTCCTCGGTCGCGCGCAATTCGATCTGCAACGTCCCGTCCGACTCGATCTCGCCGATCGCGGCGCGCACGGCGCCGAACGCGGCGAGCCTCGCCCAACGCACACCCCGAACCGCTTCGCGAGGAAGCGCGGGCACGTTGAGATTCAGGACCGACCGCGCGGGCGCCTCGGCGAGCAAGTCGAGCACCTCGAGCGCGATCCCGGCCGCGGTGTCCCAACGCCACGGCGACCCGGCCGCCACACTCACGGCGAGCCCCTTCGCGCCGAAGTTCTGCGCGGTCAGCGCCGCGCCGACCGTTCCGGAGTGGAGGATCGCCCGCCCGGTGTTCAGACCGGCGTTGATGCCCGAGACCACGATCTCCGGGGGCGCACCGAACGCACCGAGCCGGGCCGCGAGGGTGCAGAGCCCGGGAGGCCCGGCGACGGCCCAGGCCGGCGCGTCGCAGCCCGGCACCTGCACCCGCTTCACGTCGATGTGGGAATCGGCGTGGAACACGCCGAGCGCGGCGCCGCTCCCGCTCGCGTCGGCCGCCGGCGCCGCGACCACCACGTCGTGACCGGCCGATGCGAGGCACTGCGCCAACACGTGCAGGCCTTCGGCGTCGATGCCGTCGTCGTTCGTTACGAGGAGTCGCACGCCGGCGAACGTAGCCGAGCGACGGTGGCCAGTTGGTGGCCACCACGTCAACGCGATGTGACGCCTGCACGTCGCGTGTGCGTTACGCGAGAGAACGGCAAACGCGAAGTGAATTCGTCCGATCCGTTCTTGAGCGACCGAGCGCGTACCAATACCGTCTGGCTCGACGACGCACGCCCGCAGCGGCCTCGTCACCGGTCACGACCCGCCACCTACCTGGTCGGCGGGTCGTGACGCGTCGGGGAACGAGACGTGAATTCGACGTTCGCAGCGTTCTCGCGGCGAGGTCGCGTGTTTAGCATGCGCCCCGATGAGCGCTCCCTCATAACGCTCGTCGTTGCCGTCGCGACCCGCCCGATCCACACCTTCTCGGGCGGGTCGCGACGCGCCGACCGCGATGCCCGACGAGCGTCAGCGCGCCGTGGCCGCCCGCGATCGACCGTCGACCTCGTGAACGAAGTCGAGCACCCGGTCGGTGAACAGCGCCGGCTTCTCCACCGGAAGCATGTGGCCGGCGTCGGGCACGACTTCCGCCGTCGCGCCCTCGATCAGGTCGCACGACCGTTGCACGGCGCGTGGCGCCCGGTTCACCGGGCTGCGCTCGCAAAAGAGCAGCAACGCGGGCGTGCGGACAGA
>CAZLEC010000286.1:0-6061 GCA_964558245.1 uncultured Burkholderiales bacterium
CCGGGCGCGCTCGTCGAGCACGTCGAGCGCGACCGCGGCCGTGTACACGTCGCGCGGGGTCTGCGGCGCGTTCGCGAGCGGCGCGGCGAGGTCGGGGTCGCGCACCGACGCGATCACCACCGCGTGTCGCCGCGCGAGCACCGGCACCGCGTCGAGCAGTGAACGCGCCGCGGCCTGATCGACGAGATCGGTGCACACGACGATCAACGCGCGCTTGACGCCACCGACCGCCCGGAACGCGAGGTCGTGGTCGCTGTCGACGAGCGCGGGCTCGACGTCGAGGATCGTCCGCACGACCGCCTTGCCACCTGATCGGCGCGGCGCGAGCCGGCGCCGGATCTCCGAGTCGTAGACGGTGACCCCGCACCGGTCGCCGAGCTCGTCGGCCACGAGCGCGACCATCGTGACCGCGTCGACGGCCGCGTCGAGCCGGGTGATGCGCGGCGCCAGAACGCCGTCGCCGGCGATCGACGCGGCGGTCAGCGGCGCCGCCATGAGCCGGCCGGCGTCGAGCAGGCACACGACGTCACGGTCCTGCTCGATGCGGTACTGGTTGCTCATCGGCCGACCCACGCGCGCGGTGGCCTGCCAGTTGATCTGGCGCACGTCGTCGTCGGGTTGGTAGTCGCGCACCGACTCGAACTCGGTTCCGAGCCCGAGCGGCCCGCGCGTGCGCAGGCCCGGATCGCGGAAGCGGCCGCGCCGCAGGGCGATCACGGTTCGTTGCGCGGCGAACACGTCGGGGTAGACGAGCAGATCGGCGCCGCCGTCGGCATCGAACGTGCACGTTCCGAGGCCGAGGGGTCCATGGCGGCGGGCCGCGACCGGCGGCAGGCGGTGCGCGCCCCGGCGGTGCGCGACAACGCGCGCGTCGAGCCGGCCCCACGCGGTCGCCGGTTCGATCGTGAGGTCGGGCGGCTGCGCCTGGCGCAGCTCGATGCGACGCGCGGCGTCGGCGGTGTCGCGAACGGACCGGGCGCGCGCCGCGTCGGATCCCGAATCGTTCGCGATCGTCTGGATCGTGAGCGCCGCCGGCACCCCGCGTGCGAGCACCGCCGCGACGCTGCGGCGCACTCTCGGCCGGCGGCGAGCGAGCAGCATGTCGACCGCCGTCGCCGACACGACGGCGATCACGAGAACGATCGCGATCACCGAGGGAACGGCCAGCGCGAGGATGCCGACCGCCAAGAGCGCGATCGCGGCCCGCGGTGCCGGGCTCACATGCGCTCGGTCATCGCGGCACGGGAACGGTCGAGATCGCAGTGCCCACCGCGTCGTCGGCGGTGTACCGCTCGAGCTCGGCCTCGGGCCGGAGCTGCAACCGGTGGCGAAGCACCGCGGGCGCGACGGCGACGACGTCGTCGGGCGTCACGAAGTCGCGACCGGCGAGGCGGGCCGCGGCCTTCGATGCCGCGAGTAGATGCACCGCGCCGCGCGGGCTCGCGCCCAGCGAGACGCTCGGGAGTTCGCGCGTGCGACGCACGAGCGCGACGACGTAGCCGACCACCGCGTCGCTCACCGTCGTCGCGTCGACGACCGCGCGCGCGTCGATCAACTCGGCGGGCGACGTGACCGCTTGCACGTCGGTGAGCGTGGCCGGCGCGACCCCGTTGTGCGCGAGGCGCAGGATCGCGGTCTCGTCGTCGGCGCTCGGATACCCGACGTCGATCTTGGCGAGGAAGCGGTCGAGCTGGGCCTCCGGGAGCGGGTAGGTGCCTTCGTACTCGATCGGGTTCTGGGTCGCGACCACCACGAACGGGTCGGGGAGGGGCCGGGCGATCCCGTCGACGCTCACCTGGCGTTCCTGCATCGCCTCGAGCAACGCGGCCTGCGTCTTGGGCGGGGTGCGGTTGATCTCGTCGGCGAGGAGCAGGTTGGTGAACACCGGACCGGGCCGGAACGCGAGGTCGCCGGAGCGCAGCGTCATCGTCCCGGTCAGGTCGGAGGGGAGCATGTCGGGGGTGAACTGCACCCGGCGGAACTCGATGCCGATGGCGCGGGCGAACGCGTTCGCGACCAGCGTCTTCGCGACCCCGGGCACGCCCTCGAGGAGGAGGTGGCCGCCGACGGTCACCGACGCCAACATCACCTCGACCACGCCGTCTTGGCCGACCACGACCTTGCGGACTTCCCGCACCACGCGATCGCGCAGTTCGTTCACGGCGTTCTCCCATCGGGTTGCGACAGCTGCGAGACCAGCCGGCCCAGCGCGAGCGCGGCATCGTCGTCGGTCGGGGGGTGCCACACGGCGGCGCGTTCGCGCTCCGAGTACCCGAGCGCGATCGCGGCGCGATCGACCTCTTCGGGTGATGCGTCGGGCCGGAGGTGCGCGCGCCGCGCGATCTGCGAACGGGCCCACTGTTGCATGGTTGCCAACGCATGCTCGGGGTCGCGGGTGCGTTCGAGCGAGACGGCCAGGGCCCGCACGTACTCGGCGCGGGCCGGCGGAAGCTCGCGTGCGGGCCGGTCGGGCGGACCGAAGCGCCGGCTCCGTGACCACGCGAGCGCGACGGCGGCCGCGGCGAGCACAATCAGCGACACCTTCCACGGGGTCGGGATGGCGCCGAGCCCGCGCCGCTCGCCGTAGCCGTGCACGCCCTCGGCGAACTCGACCGCGCGCCCGTCGCCGGCGAGCCCGAGCGCGAACGCGGCGTTGTCGGCGAGCCCGAGGTACGCGTTCTCGAGCGGCGACGCATCGGCAAGGAACAGGATCTCGCCGCGACCGACCGGCGAGTCGGTCACCAGCGCGGCGCCGTCGGAGCCGGCCAGCACGACCCCGGAACCGGCATTCGTCCACGAGCCCTTCCCCGCGGTCTGCACGTCGTGGATGGCGCCGAGCCGCGGGTCGAACTCGTGGTACGCCGACGCGCCGGCCGACGACCACTGCGGCGGTTGGTCGCGGAGCCGGTGGAGGTAGAAGGGATCGGAACCGCCGATCACGAGTCGTCCGCCCGCACTCACGAAGTCGAGCAACACAGTGTCGTCGTCTTCGGTCAGCGTCTGCGGCTCGACGACGAACAGCGTGTCCCGGGGGTCGAGGATCTCGTCGGTCAGCGGGCCCCGCTCGCGTGTGATTCCGTGCCCGTAGTGCGAGACGAGCCCGACCAGCCCGCCGAGCCCGGTCGCCTGCGTTCCGTACGACGAACCGGCCACGCCGGTCGGATCGCTCCCGCCCACCGCGTGGTCGACACCGCTCGCGACGAGATTGAGCGCGATCAGGCCACCCACGACGATCACGATCGCGAGGCCGACTCGTCGACCGGTGCTTTCGGACCGCTTCGCGGTCGTCGGCGCCGCAGTCATTCGACCGACTGCTTCGTCGACCCCGAGACCACTCCGGGCCACTCACGACGCGCGGTGTCGAGGTCGGGCGGTTCGGCGTCGCGCCCGCCGTAAGCGACCGCATCGAACGTGCGCGCCAACTCGTCGAACTCCTCCGAGCCGAGCACGCGCCGCACCTCGCTCGTGGTGACCGACGGTCGGTACCTGATCGCGCCGCGATCGCCGAGTCGCAACAGCCCGGCGCGGAAGCGGAGTCGCAGCGCGCGCTCGAGCTCGCCGGCCCGCTCCGCGGCGTCGGCCGCACGTTCGAGCTCTGCGGGATCTTCGGACTCGTCGCCGACGACGGAGCGCGCGCGCCGGGCGCCGACCGGGCTCCCGCGCCGGGCGCGCGCCCTGCTCACGAAGTACACCAAGGCAATGACGATCACCACGAACGCGACGACGAGCACCCAGTTCCGGCCGAAGACGTCGTTGAAGACCCGCGCGATCCACGAGACGATCGGGTGCAAGCGATCGCCGAGCCAGTTGAGCTGGTTGCGGAACGGCCGGGGCGTGGGCGCGGGCCGGAACTGCCGGCCCGAGAGAATGTGACGCGCGGTTCGTTGCGCGTCGCCGGGATCGACTGCGGCCGCCCGCCCGGTCATTGCGCGAGCGCCATCTGCACGTCGAACGCCTCGTCACGGATACGCAGATCGAAGTACAGCGCGACGATCGCGGCCGCGACGAACGGCGCGGTGAGCAACAACGTGAGGCTGTTGATGACTCCCTGGGCGATCGCGAGCGAGGTCGGGCTCCCGCCGTGCGCCGACCAGAGGTTGAGGGCGATCGCGAGGGCCAGGTTGAGGAGCGCGCTCAAGATGCTCGCGCTCGTGATGACGCCGAGCACGTGCCAGAAGTGGGCTCGGGTGAGCTCCACCGATCGGCCCATCGCGGCGATGACGCGCCTGCGCTCGAGGATCACGACGGGGATCGCGACCGAGAAGAGCGCCTGCGCGGCGAACACGCCGACGAAGCAGAACGCGAGGCCCACCAGCTCGGACAGCCCGACCAGCACGCCGACCGCGATCACGGCCAGGAATCGGCGCGCGGCGGTGCGCGCGGCCTGACCGGGCGGCTCGGCGTAACCGACGTACTCGTCGGCGACGACGCGTGTCGTCACCGCGGCGACGAAGGCATGGGTGAGCACGCCGACCACGAGCACCACGAACGTCGCCGCCAGCTCGGCGCGGGTGGTGCTGAGCTGCGGCGTGGCGTTCCCGCTGATCGTCACGTTGAAGTGATCGGGCTGGGCCGACAGGAACACGAGCGTGAGCAGCAGTTGCACCGGCAACACGACGATGGCCGCGTAGCGCACGAGCTGGCCGAACCGGGCGCGATACAACTCCACCGCGGCGTCGAGGATCTCGCCGATTCCCCGCGGCCGTAGCTCCGGTATCACCGAGGCAAGGTTAACTACTCCGTGACCCGGTTCGGTGCGGCCGCGCCCATCGCTTCATGTGATGAAGCATTTGGGACACCTCCCGGCCGCGCCGCAGAAATTACAGCGTGCGGATGATCGCGGCGTCGCCCTGGCCGCCACCGCCGCACAGTGCCGCGGCACCGACGCCGCCGCCGCGGCGACGAAGCTCGTTGATCAACGTCAGCACCACGCGGGTGCCCGACATCCCGATCGGGTGACCGAGCGCGATCGCGCCACCGTTGACGTTCACGATGTCGTCGGAGATGCCGAGATCGCGCATCGAGGCGATGCCGACCGCGGCGAACGCCTCGTTGAGCTCGAAGAGGTCGACGTCGGAGGCCGTCATGTCGTTGCCCTCGAGCGCGCGCTTGATCGCACGCGACGGCTGCGTGAGCAGCGACGGGTCGGGGCCCGCGACCATGCCGTAACCGATCAGCTCGGCCAGCGGAGTCGCGCCGAGCTCCTCGGCCTTCGCCTTGCTCATCACGATGACCGCGGCCGCGCCGTCGGAGATCTGCGACGCGTTGCCGGCGGTGATGGTGCCGTCCTTCGAGAACGCCGGACGCAGCCCGCCGAGCGATTCGGTGCTCGTGCCGGGACGCACGCCCTCGTCGGTGTCGACCACCACCGGGTCGCCCTTGCGCTGCGGGATCGAGATCGGGGTGATCTCGTCGGCGAAGCGGCCTTCCTTCTGCGCAGCCGCGGCGCGCTCGTGGCTCTTGGCCGCGAGCTCGTCCTGGGCGTCGCGCGTGATGCTGCCGACCTGGCCGACGTAGTTCTCGGTGCCGGCGCCCATGTGCACCGCGTCGAACGCGCACCACAGGCCGTCGGTGATCAGCGAGTCGATCACCTCGTTGTTGCCCATGCGGTAGCCGGCCCGCGCGCCGGGGAGGAGGTACGGCGCGTTCGTCATCGACTCCATGCCGCCCGCGACCACGACTTCGGCGTCGCCCGCGGCGATCATCTGGTCGGCGAGGTAGATCGCGTTGATGCCCGAGAGGCAGACCTTGTTGACCGTGGTGGCCGGGACGGTCATCGGGATGCCGGCCTTCACCGCGGCCTGACGTGCCGTGATCTGGCCCTGACCGCCGAGGAGCACCTGGCCCATGAGCACGTAGTCGACCTGCTCGGCGCCGACGCCGGCGCGCTCGAGCGCGGCCTTGATGGCGAGGCCGCCCAGGTCGGTTGCGCTGAATCCCGCGAGCGCGCCGGAGAGCTTTCCGATCGGCGTGCGAGCCGATCCGACGATCACGGATCCGGGCATGGGTGCCTCCTGTGCCTTCCGGCTGTCCTGGCCGAACGACCTGGTGAGATACGAGT
>CAZLEC010000287.1:0-6058 GCA_964558245.1 uncultured Burkholderiales bacterium
GCCGACGCTGCCGATCACGGTGCCGACGCTGCCGATCACGGTGCCGACGCTGCCGATCACGATCCCAACGGTGCCGTGACGCGTGAGAGCGCCAGGACCGAACGGCCCTGGCGCTCTCGCTGCACCCACCACTGTTCGGCTGGTCTACGACCGCCGTTCAACGGTCACGCCGCGGGCTGAACCGTGTTCGGGCTCTTGGCCGCGGGCTCGACGATGAACGTGGTGACCATGCCGAACATGCCGTTGGGGCCTTCGGCGTGGGTGAGGATGTGGCAGTGGAAGGCCCAGATGCCGGGGGTGTTGTTGGGCCCGAGGAAGTCAGAGGTGACGTGCACCAGCGTGGTGAAGCGCTGGCCCGGCGCGACCATGATCGTGTCGAGCGTGTACGGCGCCGGCAGCGGGTAGCCGTCTTCGGCGATCACCAACTGCGGGAGCCCGTGGAGGTGCATCGGGTGGATCTGCAAACCCTCGTTGAAGTAGTTGATCTCCACCCAGTCACCCACGTGGGCGATGATCGGCGCGGTTGCCGGGAACGACTTGCCGTTGATCGAAAGCCCGATCACGCCGGCGTCGTTGAGCACCATCGGGACCTCTTGCGTCACCGGTCCGGTGTTCGGCGGCAGGGCGACGTCGCCGACCTGGAAGATGCCGAGCATGCCGTTGGGCACCTGTACTTGTGCGTCGTGGTGTGAGTGGTACATGCCGAGCTCGGGCTTCTTGGCGACGAAGTCGTAGGTGAACTTCTGGCCGGGCTTGATCGGCGGCTGGGTGATGTCGGGCACGCCGTCCATGGTGAACGGCACTTCCAAGCCGTGGAAATGGACCCCGGTCGACATCGGCAGCTTGTTGTCGACCACCACTTGCACGTGGTCGCCGACGTTCACCTTGATCATCGGTCCGGGCACGGTGCCGTTGAACGTCCAGGCCCGCACGGTGTTGCCGGGTGAGACTTCCCAGTTCGCGAGCTCGGCCGTGAGATGGAACACCTTTGTTCCGTTGGCGAGCACCTGGGGAGCGAGGGGCTGGTTGCCCACACCCTTCGTGTTCGGACCGTTCTTGAGCTGGGCCGTGTACACGTCGACGGCCTTGGCCATCGTCGCGTCCATCTGGTCGTTCATGGCTGCGAGCTGCTGCGGCGAGGCCGTGTTGAAGTCCATGCCCGCCATGCCGCCCGCACTGCTTCCACCGCCGCTCCCGATCACGAGCGTGGCCTTCATACCGAGCTGCTCGTGTCCGGAGATCGCGCAGTATGCCGTGTAACTGCCGGCCTTCAGCCCTTTGAGGTCGACGGTGACCGCATCGCCGGGCTGAAGGTCCCTGGTCTTCACGCTCGTGCCCTGGATGTTGAAGTTGTGGACGGTCGTACCGGCGTTGGTGACCGTCAACTTGCCGTTCAACGGGGCCGTGATGCTCGCCGGAGTGATGGTGAACTCACTCAGGCTCACTGACACCGCCCCGGCCGGCGCGCCGACCTTCTTGTTGTCGGCGTGCGCGGCGACGACGAAGGCGAAGAGCCCGAACATCATCGCGATCAGTGCGAACACGACGCCGGCGGTGCCGACTACTTCGCGATCTTTGCGGGTGAGCAGGCTCATGGTTCCTGTTCCTTCGTGTCAGCGGGACGGTGCGGTTGGGAGGGTGTCGGTCAGACGGTGACGGGCTCGGTCGTGACACCGGTGTTCGTCAGCGCGCCCACGGCGTGCTTGATCTGGCGCTCGTGGCCGAGGAAGCCGGCGATGAGTGCGAGCAGCACGGCTGCGGCGCCGACAATCGCGGCCCAGGCGACCCAGAGGGCGATCTCACCGACGACGGACCAACCCCACGCGTAGAGCAGCAGACCGCGGAGCGTTTCGCCGCGGAACAGGGTTTGCACCTCGCCGGCGAGCTTGGTGTTCTTGGGGTCGGCGAGCGACGCGGCGCTCACCTGCGAGTAGGTCTGGCCGCCGCCGATGCCCTTGAGGTGCACGGCGATGAACTGGTCGGCGTAGGCCTTGGCCTTGGGGCCGCTGTTGACGGACTGGCCGGCGTAGCGCTGGAGGCCGGGGAATTCCTTGGGGTCGAGGGCGGGTGTGCCCTTGGCGGGGAACGAGATCTTCTGTTCGGTGAGTTGGTTGTGCACCATGTTGTGGGCGAAGTTCGAGCCCCACATCAGGAGTCCGCTGCCGACCGACAGCACCAAGAACAGCACGGTGCCGATGATCACCAGGGTCGGAACGGCCTTGATCCAGTTCTTCACGCGCATTTCGGTTCCCCTTGTGTCAGGAGGGCGGTAGCCCGGTCTCGTCGTATGTTCGGCGGTGAAGGGGGTCGGGCGTCAGAGGCGACGTGCCGCGATGAGAGGGCCGAACCGCGCCCTGGAACCGGGACTTTGGTCCCACGGTCGGTAGCGTTCGGTGCCAGTGCTGCAAGATCTCGACCGCGTCGCTCAGCTGCAATGCGACGACGCGCTCGACGCCCTCGAATCGAGCGCGACCGGTCTGACGGCCGACGAGGCGCATCGCCGGCTCGGGGTGTACGGCCCCAATGCGCTGCGGACGCACACCGTGCGGGCCTGGTCGGTGCTCGCACGCCAGCTCCGCAATCCGTTGCTGCTGTTGCTCCTCGCGGCCGCGGCCGTGTCGGGGCTCACCGGCGATCCGACCGACGCCGTCATCATCGCGGCGATCGTCGGCGTGTCGGTGGGCCTCGGATTCGTGAACGAGTTCCGATCCGAGCAGGCCGTCGCGGCGCTGCACGCGCAGATCCGCCACACCGCGCTCGTCGTGCGCGACGGCGCTCCGCAGCGGGTCGACGTCATCTCTCTCGTGCCCGGCGACGTCGTGCAACTCTCGGTGGGCGACATCGTCCCGGCCGACGTGCGCCTCCTGGAGACGACCGAGTTCGAGTGCGACGAGGCGGTGCTCACCGGCGAGTCGATGCCGGTCGACAAGACGTCCGATCCCGCGGCGCACGAGCAGTCGTGCGCGCTCATGGGAACGATCGTGCGCGAGGGCTCGGCGCGCGGTGCAGTCGTGCGCACCGGGATGCAGACCGCGTTCGGTCGGATCGCGGCCGGGCTCGGCGAGCGGCCGAGCGAGACCGCGTTCCAGATCGGGCTCCGGAAGTTCTCGTTCCTGCTCGTGCGAGTTGCCGGCGTGCTGACGGTGTCGATCTTCGTGATCAACATCGCGCTCCACCGGCCGTTCATCGACGCGTTGCTGTTCTCGCTGGCGATCGCGATCGGGCTCACGCCCCAGCTGCTCCCCGCGATCGTCACCGTGAGCCTCTCGACGGGCTCGCGCCGCCTCGCGCGCAAGAAGGTGCTCGTGAAGCGGCTGGTGAGCATCGAGGATCTCGGCAACATCACCTTGCTGTTCACCGACAAGACCGGCACCCTCACCGAGGGCCACATCACCTTCGAGCGCACCGTTGATCCCGCGGGTGCGGCCGTCGAGCGTGCCCACCTCCTCGGTCTGGTGTGCAACGAGGCCGTGCTCGATGCCGGCAAGGCCGTGAGCGGCAACGCGCTCGACGTTGCACTCTGGGACGCGGCGACCGAGGCCGCCGCCGCGGAGGCGACGAGCTGGAAGCGCGTCGCGGTCCGCCCCTTCGATCACGAGCGCCGGTTGTCGGTGGTCGTCGCCGACGCGCCCGACGGCCAACGCTGGCTCGTGGTCAAAGGTGAGCCCGAAGGCGTGCTCGCCCGGAGTGATGCGGTGCCGCCGGCCGCCGGAAAGACGCTCTCCGATCTCTACGACGCCGGCGCGCGCGTCATCGCCGTCGCGGCGCGGGCCGCTCCCGGCGTGTCCACGCCCACCGACGCCGACGAGCAGCACCTGGGCTTCGTCGGGTTCCTCGTGTTCACCGATCGCCCGAAGGCCGATGCCGCGGCATCGCTCGAGCGGCTCGCCAAGCTCGGGATCGTCGTGAAGGTCATCACCGGCGACAGCCCGCAGGTTGCCGTGAAGGTGTGCCACGACCTCGGGCTCGAGGTGCTGGGCGCGCTCAGCGGCGACCAAGTCGACGCGATGGACGATGCCGCGCTCGGCGAGGCGATCGATCACACGACCGTGTTCGCACGCGTCGGACCGGAGACGAAGTCGCGCATCGTGCGGGTGCAACGGTTGCGCGGCGCCGACGTCGCGTTCATGGGCGACGGCGTGAACGACGCGGTGGCGCTGCACCACGCCGACGTGGGGATCTCCGTCGACACGGGCACCGACGTGGCCAAGGACGCGGCCGACATCATCCTGCTCGACAAGGATCTCGGTGTGCTCGCCGACGGCGTGGTCGAGGGCCGGCGCATCTTTGCCAACACGATCAAGTACGTCCTGATGGCGACGTCGTCGAACTTCGGGAACATGTTCAGCGCCGCCGGCGCGTCGGCGTTCCTGTCGTTCCTGCCGATGTTGCCGTCGCAGATCCTGCTCAACAACCTGCTCTACGACGCGAGCCAGATGACGATCCCGACCGATCACGTCGACGAGGAGATGCTGGCCCGTCCTTCGGCCTGGGACCTCGGGTTCATCCGCAGCTTCATGATCTTCTTCGGGCCGCTGAGCTCGATCTTCGACTTCGCGACCTTCGGAGTGATGATCGGCGTGCTGCACGCGCACGCGGCGGAGTTCCGCACCGGATGGTTCGTCGAGTCGCTCTCCACCCAGGCGCTGATCATCTTCGTGATCCGGACCCGGCGCCGTCCGTTCTGGCGCAGCCGGCCCAGCCAGCCGCTCCTCCTCGCGTCGGTGCTGGTGCCGCTCGTCGGGATCGCGTTGCCCTACATGCCTTTCGGTCACACGCTGGGCTTCAGTCACCTGCCACTCGAGTACTACCCGATCCTCGGCGGGATGGTGATCGCGTACCTCGTGCTCGTCGAGTTCGCGAAGGGCATCTTCTACGCTCGCCGTCCGATCGGCGCGCCGGTCGCAGTGCGTGTCTCCCGTCACGAACGGCGCGTTCGGCGCCGCGCCGCGCGGTTCGTGCATTATCCGGGCGTGTCGGCGCCGAGCCCGGGTCGCCCGGATGCCTGAGCCGCGCGCGCCCGAGCCGGTTGTTCCCGATGCTGCGGGAGTCGTTTACGGTGCTCCCGTGAGCGTCGAACGGGAACAGTCGCAGTCGCGGCGGTTGTTCCTCCGGGGTGGGCTCGCGGCGGTGTTCGCGTTCGTCGCCGCCGGATGCACCCCGGGCCACAAGCGGGCGCGCTCGGCGGCCACGACCACTACGGGCTCGGTTCCGTCCGGCGCTGATTCCGGCTTCGGGTCGCGCATCGACGTCGGCCGCTTCGACACGATCGTCGCCTCGATCGCCCAAACGGGAACGCCCCGCTATGTGCCCGAGGCTCGGGCGTACATCAGCCCGTTCCCGGCCACAGCGGCCGCCGCGGCGCGAGCGGTGTATCCGGCCGAGGCCCGCGCCGCGCTCGATGCCGGTGTGGTGGTGCTGTACCAGCGGTGCACGCACCTGGGCTGTCGGGTTCCTTGGTGCGCGTCGTCGCAATACTTCGAGTGCCCGTGCCACGACGCCAAGTTCGATCGGGTCGGTGAGAGCCGCGCCGGGCCGGCGCCGCGGGGGATGGACCTCATGGCGGCGTCGATCGAGCAGGGGCGGCTCGTGATCGACACCGGCTCGATTCTGGCCGGCCTCCCCCTCGGTACGGATACCACGGGTCAGAAACCGGCGGGTCCGTACTGCGTGTGAGCGCGAGGCGGTTCGGCGTCGCATACGGTGCAGCGGGGGCCGAACGAAGGACACGTCGTGAAGACGATCACTGCAGCCCCGCTCTCCGACGACGAGTTGGCACGCATCGACGCGTACTGGCGCGCCGCCAACTACCTGACCGTCGGGCAGATCTACCTCCTCGACAACCCGTTGTTGCATCGCAGCATCCAGGTGTCCGACCTGAAGCCGAGACTGCTCGGCCACTGGGGTACGAGCCCCGGTCTCAACATCATCTACGCGCACCTCGATCGCCTGATCGCGCGCGACGACCTCAACATGATGTACGTGATCGGTCCGGGTCACGGCGGCCCCGCGATCCTCGCGAACACGTGGCTCGAAGGCTCGTACACCGAGACGTACC
>CAZLEC010000288.1:0-6050 GCA_964558245.1 uncultured Burkholderiales bacterium
CTGCTCGTGAAGTGCAACGACACCGGCGGCCTCGCCGATCTCGTGCCGGAACCGCAACCGGATCCGGCGCCCGAGCCCGCACCGGCGCCATGACCGACGCGATCGAATTCGATCCGGTCGACGCGATCGGCGCGGGCGCGTTCGGCCGGCCCGGCGCGCGCACGTTCGTGATCCAGGCCCGCAAGGGCGAGGCGATGCTGTCGGTGCTCGTCGAGAAGGAACAAGTAGCGCTGCTGGCGGCCGAAGCGGAGCAATTCCTCGACCGCATCGCCGAGGAACACCCCGAGGAGCCCGGCGCGATGGAAACGGTGGCGCCCGCCGGCGTCGAGGAAGACGAACCGCTGTTCCGCGCGCGCCTCATCGGCATCGGATTCGACCCCGAGCGATCCCTCGTGCTGCTGGAGCTGCGCGAGCAGGCCGCAGAAGACGAAGAGGCGCCGCCCGCGATCGAAGACAGCGAAGGGCACATCGCCCGCCTCTACGCGACCCGCGCCCAGATCCGGGCCATGCTCGCCAACGGCATCGTCGCGGTGTCGGCCGGCCGGCCGAAGTGCCCGCTGTGCGACTTCCCGATGGATCCCGACGGGCACATCTGTCCGCGGATGAACTGAGCGCACGCCCGGTGAGTGAGTCCGACGGATCGGGCTGGCCCCAGATCGAGCCACTCGAGGAAGCGACCGCGCGCGCAGTGTTGCGCGACGGCGAGGTCGAAGTCCTCGGTCGGATGCCCTGGTCGTCGAACGCTACGTTCCTCGTGTGCCTCTCGCTCGGCGACGACCGGCTGCTCGCGATCTACAAGCCGCAGCGCGGCGAACGTCCGCTCTGGGACTTCCCGCGGGGCACGTTGTGCAACCGCGAGGTCGCGGCTCGCGAAGTTTCGGAGCAGCTCGGCTGGAGCATCGTGCCCGACACGGTGCTGCGCGACGGTCCGGTCGGCCTCGGGATGATGCAGCGGTTCATCCACCACGATCCGGAAGAGCACTACTTCACGTTGCTGGCCTCCCACGGCGACGAGTTCCGGCGCATGGCCGCGTTCGACATCGTGATCAACAACACCGACCGCAAGGGCGGTCACTGCCTGCGCGCGACCGAGACCGGCGACATCTTCGGCATCGACCACGGCGTGTCGTTCCACGCGCAATGGAAGGTGCGCACCGTCATCTGGGACTTCGCGTGCGAGCCGATCCCACCCGCCGTGTGCGCCGACCTGCACCGCCTGGCCGACGACCTGCGCGGAGACCTCGGCGATCGCCTCGCGCCGTTGCTCGACCGCTTCGAGCTCGACGCCCTGGAAGCACGGGTCGGCCACCTGCTGGCAGTCGGCGAGTATCCCGACGCCGACCGCGACTACCACTCCTACCCGTGGCCGACGATCTGACGGTCGTACGGGACTCGACTCGCCGTGGGCCAGCACCCCCGCGCTCGGGAGGTCCGCACACTCGCCCGGGTCGGCCACCTGTGTTTGGCTGACGACGTGGAGACCAGGCGGCGTTCGTGACCGCGGCGTGGATGTGGGCGCGCGTCGAGCTGCGCACGCGATGGCGCGCGTGGATCGTGCTCGGGATGCTCACGGGCGCGACCTTCGGGCTGGCCGCGGCCGGCGTGGCCGGAGCCCGGCGCACCACGGTTGCCGTCCCGCGTTTCGTCGCGGCATCGCACGTGCCGACCGCAGCGGTGCTCGCCAACGATCCGGCGTACGACGCGGCCGAGCGCGCCCGGGTCGCGGCCCTCCCCGAAGTGCGCCAGGTGTTTCCCTTCGAAGTCACCGTCGGCATCGAGCTCGAACCGTCCGGAGGAGATACTGATGGCCTGGTACCGGCGTCCGGGCCGGCCGGCACCCTCCTCGAAGGTGTGATCATCAAGGGACGCGCGGCCAACCCGTCGAAGGCCGACGAGATCGTCATCGACCAGAACATGGCGCGCGCGACCCACCGGCACATCGGGTCGACCATGACCATCACGCAGGAGGCGTCCCCCGCCGAGCTCGCGCAGCTCCCTCCCGGGTTGCTCGCGCCCGGCGTCAACCCCAACTTTCGCCAAACGCTACGCGTGGTCGGCATCGCCAAATCGGTGGACAGCTCGCTGAATTGGTCGACGTCGGGAGGTTTCTACGCGAAGTACGGGCACCGCCTGGTCGGATTCCTCAACGAGTTCGTCACGCTCAAGGGGGGCGAGGCCGACATTCCCCGGTTCCAGCGGGATGTGCAGCGAATCGTCGGGCATCCGGTGAACATCGAGAGCGCCTCCGACCTGGACGGAATACCGAAGATCCAGAACATCACGCGCGTCGAACGCGACGGGTTGCTCCTGTTCGCGCTCGCGGTGCTGATCGGCGGGGGCGTGCTCGTCGGCCAGGCGTTGGCGCGAGCCGTCAACGCCGGTGCCGCCGACCTCGACACTTGGCGCGCCCTCGGCGCCGATCGCAAGACCGCGATACGCGCGATGGTGCTGCCGGCGACCGTCACCGCGGCGGTCGGCGGCGCGGTGAGCGTCGGTCTCGCAATCGTGCTCTCTCCGAGGTTCCCGATCAGCCAGGCCCGACGTTACGACCTCGACCTCGGGTTCCACGCCGACTGGTCGGTGCTGGTGCTCGCCGCGGCGGCAACGTTCGTCACGGTGCTCGGGATCGCGGTGACGTCGGCACTCTGGACCACTTCCGGGCGTCGGGCCAGAAAGGCGGCGCCGTCGAGCGTGGGCAAATGGGCGACGCTGGCAGGGCTTCCCCCGGCGCTCGCGATCGGGTCGCGCCTCGCGGTCGAGCCCGGTCGGGGCCGGCGCGCGGTTCCCGTGCGATCGGCGTTGATCGGCGCCATGGTCGGCGTGCTCGGTGTCGTCGGCTGCTTCACGTTCCGCGCCGGGCTCGCCGACGCGGCCCACGACCCCCAGCGTTCGGGGATCGTCTGGAACTACGTGGTGGCCTCGGGCGAGGGCGCAGTGCCGGCGAAGGATCTCTCGTTCATCACCCACGACCGCGCGGTCTCGTCGGTGATGCACGCGCTCTGGGTTCGCAACGTCCCCATCAAGGGAGTCACGACCCCTACTTGGGCCATCGACACGGTCAAGGGCAACATCTCACCCGTCATCCTGAACGGACGAGCGCCGAGATCCGCCGACGAGATCGCGTTCGGCCCCGGCACGTTGCACGCTCTCGGGCTGCACATCGGTGACCGGGTCGCGGTCGGCAACACGTTGGGTCACACCGACACTGTCGTGGGTGTCGCGCTCGTTCCCGCCTCTTCGCACACCGACTACGACCAGAGCGCGCTGCTGACGCTCGCCGGGCTCCAAGCGGCGGTCGGGCCGGTCGCCAAGCTCGACCCGAACGTCTTCGAGGACTACGTGCTCGTCAAGTGGGCGAAGGGGGCGAACGTGGCCGCGGCAGAACACCACCTGGCTGCGCGCGAGAAGAGCAACGCGACCTCCGAATCGGCGCGCGTCACGCTGCCGACCGCGGTGTCGACCTTGGGTGATCTGCGTTCGCTCCCGCTCGCCCTCGGCGTGTTCTTCGCGCTCCTCGCCACCGCGACGGTCGCGCACGCGCTCGTCACAACGGTGCGGCGCCGGCGCCACGAGCTCGCGGTGCTGCGATCGATCGGTTTCACGCGCCGCCAGACGCGCCTCGCCATCGCATGGCAATCGACGTTGCTCGCGGCCGGCGGCGTGGTCGTGGGCGTGCCGCTCGGGATCGTCTCCGGCCGGCTCGTTTGGCGCTGGCTGGCGCACAACTTCCCGGTGGTCTACGTGCCACCCCTGGCGCTGCTCTCGGTCGTGCTCGTGGTGCCCGCCGCCCTCGCCCTCGCGAACGTGCTCGCGGCCGGGCCCGCCCGATCGGCCGCTCGGATCCGACCCGCTGAGGCGTTGCGCACGGAGTAGTCCGGACCCGGACGGCCTAACATTTGGCCATGACTGCTTTGCTTCCCGATCTGGCGTTCCTTCCGAAGTTCGACACGGTCGAGGAGGAGCGGCTGCACCGCAAGCAGCGGCTCGCCGCGTCGTTCCGCCTGTTCGGCAAGTTCGGCTTCGACGAGGGAGTCGCCGGCCACATCACGGTGCGCGACCCGGAACACGCCGACCGGTTCTGGGTGAACCCGTTCGGGATGAACTTCAAGCACGTGCGCGTCTCCGACCTCATCTGCGTCGATCACTCGGGCACGGTCGTAGAGGGCGACGCGATGGTCAACGCCGCGGCGTTCGCGATCCACTCGCAGGTGCACGCCGCCCGCCCCGACGTGGTCGCGGCCGCGCACTCGCACTCGATCTACGGGAAGTCGTGGTCGTCGTTGGGTCGCCTCCTCGACCCGATCACGCAGGACGCGTGCGCGTTCTTCGAAGACCACGGCCTCTTCGACGACTTCACCGGTGTGGTCCTCGACCTCGAGGAAGGCAAGCGCATCGCCGCGGCCCTCGGCGACAAGAAAGCCGTGATCCTGCGCAACCACGGCCTGCTCACGACGGGCTATTCGGTCGACGCCGCGGTGTGGACCTTCATCACGATGGAGCGTTCGTGCCAGGCCCAGCTCCTCGCGGAGGCCGCGGGCACGCCGGTGCTGATCGACGCCGACATGGCCCGCAAGACCTACAAGCAGGTCGGCACGCCGGTCGCGTGCCACGTGTCGTTCCGGCCCCTCTGGGACATGATCACGCGCGAGCAGCCCGACCTGTTCGAGTAAGTGGAGCCCGAAGCGCCCTACTACCGCCACGACCTCGCGCGGATACATCATCTCGGCTTCGGCTTCCACGCCGACGCGTGTGCGCCCGGGATACTCGCCGGGCTCGCGCCCGTACGCGAGCGCGACGGTCTCGTCGTCGAGGTCGGGTGTGGCAGCGGGCTGCTCACGCGATATCTCGTCGACGCGGGCTGCCGGGTGATCGCAACCGACGCGTCGCCGGCGATGCTCGAGTTGGCGCGCGGCGTCGTGCCCGACGCGCACGATGTCACGAGAGTCACGCTGCCCGACGACCCGATCCCCACCGCCGACGCGATCGTCGGCGTGGGCCACGCGCTCAACTACCTGCCCGACGCGGCGGCGATCGACCGCGCCCTCGCGGCGATCGCGGGCGCGCTGCGACCCGGTGGCCTGCTCGCGATCGATCTCTGCGGCCTCGAATACGGCGCGGCCCGACGGGGCAACCCGAACGTCGGCCGGGTCGGCGACGACTGGGCAATTGTCACGGAGTTTCCGCCGACGACGCCCGACCACTTCGTGCGCCAGATGGCGACCTTCACCCGCAACGACGACGGCTCGTGGCGCCGCGACGACGAGCGACACGACAACGTGCTCGTCGACATCCCGCGGGTGATCGCCTTGCTGGGTGGGCACGGCGTCGAGGCCGTCGCGGCAACCTCGTTCGGCTCCGAGGAGTTGCCGGCGGGGCTCTACGCGATCAAGGGCCGCCGGTCGAGGTGACCGCGGCTGCCGGATCGCGGAAGAACTGCGAGCGCGGCAGCACGAGATCGGCGCCGGCAACGGATGCCGCCGCCGCGCCGGCCTCGTCGACATGAGGGCCGAAGCAGACCAGCCGGGCCGCGGGGGCAACCGTTCGCAACGCGCCGACTTCGGCCCCGAACCGGGCGAGGTCGACGATCACCACATCGGCGCCCGCGCACGCATCGACCGCGCGCACGAACTCGACGCCCTCGACGGCCGCGGTGATCTTCGACCGATCCATGAGATCCGTCACCAGCGCGCAAACGCGCATCGTCTACGCCGTCGGCGCGGGCTTGGGCGGCAGCGGGGGCACGAGTCCGGGCTCCGCAACCGCGAACTCGGGCCAACGCTTGCGCGACCGGCGCGACAGCTTGTGCATCAGCGCGATCGCGTCGGGGTCGTCGTCGCCGGGACGGACCTCGATCACGCCGTCGGCGAGCATCCGCTCCATCAGCTCGCGGCCGGCATCGGTGCGGACGATCGTGAGTGTCCAGTCGTTGTACTTGCCGATGCCACCGGTGGAGATGTCGGCGTGCTCGGCGGCGAAGTCGGGACACATCTTGCAGCCCTCACGCGTCCACTGGTGGCACTCCTTCAGCGGCACCTCGTGGTAGTCGCCGT
>CAZLEC010000289.1:0-6045 GCA_964558245.1 uncultured Burkholderiales bacterium
CGGCCTGCGCGCGGTAACGCTCGTGCTCGATCGCGGCCGCGGGCTTGTCGGAGGCCGCGAGCATCGCGGTCTCGATCGGTCCGGGAAGGATCTCGAGCACGCGGATCCCGAACTGCGCGACCTCGGCCGCCAACGACTCGCCGATCGCGCTCACCGCCGCCTTGCTCGACCGGTACGCACCGAGGAACGGCACCGGCGCGAGCAGCGACGACGACGTGACGTTGCAGATCACGCCGCCGCCCGCATCCCTCAGGAGCGGGATCGCGTGTTTCGTCGTCTCGACGAGACCGAACACGTTGGTCTCGAAGATGGCGCGCCACGCGTCGGCGGGCATGACCTCCAGGGGAAGATTGTCGCTCTCGACGCCGGCGTTGTTCACGAGAACACGGAGGCCCGCCGGCATGTTCATCGTCGCAGGATCATTCACGTCGAGCCGATCGACCCGCAGACTCGTGCCGGCGCCGGCCTCACTCGCGAGTTCCGCACCATCGGCCGGATTGCGCATCGTCGCAATGACGTCGAAGCCGCGGCGGGCCAGCTCGATCGCAACCGCGCGTCCGATCCCCCGCCCCGCCCCGGTAACCACTGCCGCTCCTTCAGGATCCATGACTGTTGCTCCCGCTCTCTGCAGCTGCGCCGCCGGACCGCTCGGGCCACGCTCACCAGCTCGCTCCGGGGAGCATACGAGCGCGGCTTTGGTACCGTCCCGCCGCTTGGACCTGCACT
The DNA here is from genome assembly GCA_964558245.1 of uncultured Burkholderiales bacterium. Lineage (GTDB taxonomy): Bacteria > Actinomycetota > Acidimicrobiia > IMCC26256 > PALSA-610 > JBBQER01. The sequence continues at coordinate 727 of CAZLEC010000289.1, forward strand.
TCACGCCCGCACAGGAGCGGTTCCGCGCCGACGCGCGCGAGTGGCTCACCGACCGCCTCGACGGACCGTTCGCGGCCGTGCGCGGTCGCGGCGGTCCCGGCGACGAGCACGAATGCTTCGACGAACGATGGGCGTGGGAGCAGGAGCTCGGCCGCGACGGGTGGATCGGCCTCGGCTGGCCCGCCGAGCACGGCGGCCGGGGCGCGACGCTCGTCGAGCAGATGATCTTCTTCGAGGAGTACGCACGCGAGGGCGGACCGGGACGCGTCGGCATCGTCGGCGAGGGCCTCTTGGGTCCCACCATCGTGCACTTCGGGTCCGACGAGCAGCGCCGCGCCGTGTTACCCGGGATCCTGCAAGGGACGGAGATCTGGTGTCAGGGCTACTCCGAGCCCGACGCGGGCTCGGATCTCGCGAACGTGAAGACCCGCGCGGTGCTCGACGGCGACGAGTGGGTCATCACCGGCCAGAAGGTGTGGACGTCGCTGGCGCACTGGGCGCAGTGGATCTTCGTGCTCGCGCGCACGAACCCCGACGCGGCGAGGCACAAAGGTCTTTCGTACCTGCTGGTGCCCATGCAGCAGCCGGGCATCGAGATCCGGCCGATCGTGCAGATCACGGGCCATTCGGAGTTCAACGAGACCTTCCTCGACGGCGCGCGCACCGCCGCCGGCAACGTGGTCGGTGGTGTCGACGACGGCTGGCGCGTCGCGATGGGCACGCTCGCGTTCGAACGCGGCGCGTCCACACTCGGCCAGCAGCTCGCGTTCGAGCAGGAGCTCCGGACGATCACCGACCTGGCCCGGGCGAGCGGCGGCGCGTCGGATCCGGTGCTGCGCCAACGCCTCGCCGACGCGTGGATCACGTTGCGGGTCATGCGGTACCACGCGCTCCGGACGCTGCCCGCCCTCGAGCACGGAACGGTCACACCCGCGACCTCGATCCACAAGTTGTTCTGGGCGAGCTTCCACCGCGCGCTCGGGGAGCTCGCGATCGACGTGTGCGGACCGGCCGGGATGGCCGGCGAACACGAATCACTGCGCGCCTTGTTCCTCTACAGCCGGGCCGACACGATCTACGGCGGCTCGAACCAGATCCAGCGCAACGTCATCGGGGAACGAGCCTTGGGACTGCCGAAGGAGCCGAAATGACCGACGCGCCGCTACCTCCCGACTACCCGCCCGGCCGCGGGCTGCTCGCGGGCAAGACCGTGCTCGTCACCGCCGCGGCGGGCACCGGCATCGGGTTCGCCACCGCGAAGCGGTGCGTCGAGGAAGGCGCGCGCGTCGCGATCAGCGACATCCACGATCGACGGCTGCGCGAGTCGGCGAAGGAGATCGGCGCGCATCCGGTGCTCGCCGACGTCACGTCGCAAGACGACGTCGATCGTTGCTTTCGCGACGTGCTCGACGTGTTCGGCCACCTCGACGTGCTGGTCAACAACGCCGGTCTCGGCGGCACCGCCCGGCTCGACGAGATGACCGACACCCAATGGTTCTCCGTGCTCGACGTGACGCTCACCGGCACGATGCGCATGACGCGCGCGGCCCTGCGGCACATGGGCGAACGCGGATCCGGGGCGGTCGTCAACAACGCGTCGGTTGTCGGCTGGCGCGCGCAGGAGGGCCAGGCCCACTACGCGGCGGCCAAAGCCGGCGTGATGGCCCTCACCCGGTGCGCGGCGATCGAGGCCGCCGCGCAGGGCGTGCGGGTCAACGCGGTCGCGCCGTCGCTGGCGATGCACGCGCACCTCGCCAAGGTCACCACGGAGGAGCTGCTCTCGGAGCTCACGACGCGCGAAGCGTTCGGGCGCGCGGCCGAGCCGTGGGAGGTCGCCAACGTGATCGTGTTCCTCGCGTCGGACCTCGCCTCCTACATGACCGGCGAAGTCGTCTCCGTCAGCAGCCAACACCCCTAACTGCTTCATCAGTTGAAGCGTTCGGGCTTTAGAGCACTCCGGGGAAGCGGCGGCCGGCGAGGTAGCCGCCGTCGACGGCGAGCGCGTGGCCGGTCACGAACGACGCGTCGTCGGACGCGAGGAACAGCGCGGCGGCCGCGACCTCCTCCGGTTGACCGCAGCGGCCGAGCAGGTGCTGAGCCTCGAACCAGTCGAGCACCGGACGCAGCCCGCCCTCCTGGAGCGGCGCCGTCATGGGCGTCTGGATCATCCCCGGGCACAGGCAGTTGACGCGCACGTTGTTCGGCCCGTAGTCGACCGCCATGCTGCGGGTCAGCAGCACCACACCACCCTTGGAGGCGTTGTACGCGGTCTGCGCCTGGCCGCCCTCGATCCCTTCGACGCTGGCCAGGTTGACGATGCTGCCCGCGCCGCGCGCGACCATCCCGGGCAGCACTGCGCGCGCCACGAGCCACGTGCCCTTGAGGTTGATGTCGAGCACGCGGTCCCACTCGGCTTCGTCGATCGTGTCGGCGGTGCCGAAGCTCGAGACACCGGCCGCGTTCACCAACACGTCGACCGGGCCGAGCTCCGTGACGATCTCGGCGACCGCCGACGCGACCGCGGAACCGTCACGCACGTCGGCGGCCGCGAACGCGTCGCACCCGTGCGAGCCGGGTACCGCCACGTCGATCCCGCCGACGCGCGCGCCCTCGGCGGCGAAGCGACGCGCGCACGCGCCACCGATTCCCGATGCCGCACCGGTCACCAGCGCGACCTTGCCTTCGAGTCGACCTGTCACGTTGAGGTTCCTTTCGCGGCCGCGATGTAGCTGGGGAGCTCGCCGCCACCGTGCACGAGCACCTGGGCGCCGGTCACGTAGCGAGCGAGCGGTGATGCGAGGAACAGGCACACGTCGGCGACATCGGTGGGATCGGCCATCCGACCCAACGGCACGGTGTCGCCCACGGCGCGAATGCCTTCTTCGTCGCCGTAGAAGAGATGCGCCTGCTCGGTCACGACGAGGCCGACGACGACCGCGTTCACGCGGACCTTCGGCGCGAGCTCCACGGCGAGCGTCTGCGTGGCGTTCAGCAAGCCGGCCTTGGCCGCGCCGTAGGCGACGGTACTCGGCGACGGTCGCACCCCGCTGACACTCGCGATGTTGACGATGTTGCCCCCGCGCTCCTGGGTCTGCATCACCGCGTTCGCCTTCTGCGCGCACACGAGTGCCGCCGTGAGGTTGAGCGCGATGATCCCGGCCGTGAAGCGCGGCGACGCGGTCGCGGTGTCGGCCGGCGGGGAGCCGCCCGCGTTGTTGACCAGCACGTCGAGGGCGCCGAAGCGCGCGGTGGTTGCCGCGATCACGGCGTCGACCTGCTCGGGCTCCCGGATGTCGGCGGCGACGAAGAGCCAACCATCGGGCAGGTCGTCGGGCTCGTGCCGGCAGCAGATCGCGATGTGCGCACCGGCGTCGGCGAAGCGCTGCGCGATGCCCCGGCCGACGCCCCGGCACCCGCCGGTGACGAGCACGACGCGGTCGTCGAAGCGCGGGAGCTCGGCCGGATCGTCCACGGGGGCGGAGTGTACGATCTGACGCCGCGTCAGATCGACTGTGGGACGCGCCCTTTCTCTCATCAGAAGCAGGAGAAGCAGTGCCGGTTCCCGACAAGCGCGTGACGATCGACGACGTCGTCGCCTCGATACGAGACGGCATGACCGTCGGGATCGGCGGGTGGGGATCGCGCCGCAAGCCGATGGCCCTGGTACGCGCGCTCCTCCGATCACCCGTGCGCGACCTGACGATCGTCTCCTACGGCGGGCCCGAGGTGGGCCTGCTGTGCAAAGCCGGCAAGGTGCGCCGCGTCGTGTACTCGTTCGTCTCGCTCGACTCCATCGCGCTCGAGCCACACTTCCGCAACGCGCGCCAAGCGGGCGCCGTGCAGACCACCGAGCTCGACGAAGGCATGTTCCTGCTCGGCTTGCAGGCCGCGGCCTGGCGCGTGCCGTTCCTGCCCACGCGCGTGGGGCTCGGCTCCGACGTCATGAGGCTGAACCCGACGCTCGCCACCGTCAAGTCGCCCTACGCCGACGGCGAGGTGCTCGTCGCGATGCCCGCGCTCGACCTCGATGTCGCGCTCGTGCACATGCACCGCGGCGATCAGGGCGGCACCGGGCAGTGCCTGGGTGTCGATCCCTATTTCGACGACCTCATGTGCATGGCCGCCCGCCGGCGGTTCATGTCGGTCGAGAAGATCGTCGACACCGACGAGTTCCTCCGCCTGGGCCCGCCGCAGTCGATCCGCATCAACCGCCTCATGACCGACGGCGTCGTGGAGACCCCGCACGGCGCCCACTTCACCGAGTGCGTGCCCGACTACAAACGTGACGAGGCGTTCCAGCGCGAGTACGTCGCGTCGGCCAAGAGCGACGACGCCTGGGACGCGTTCCGGGCCAAGTACCTCGACGTGGCCGAAGACGAGTACCAGGCGGCGGTGCTGTGATGAGCCGGCCAGGCGCAGATCCGGAGGCCCGGAAAGTCGAACCAAGTCGCACGGGCGATCGAGGGCCGGAGGTCGCAGCCGCATGAGCACCGTCCGAGGCGGACCTCCGACCCGCGCCGAGGTGTGCGCGGTCGCGCTCGCGGAGTGCTTCCGGGGCGACGGCGAGCTCCTCGCGAATCCGATCGGCACGTTGCCGACGATCGGCGGACGCCTGGCGAAGGCGACGTTCGAGCCCGCGCTGGTGATGACCGACGGTGAGGCGCTGCTCGTCGAGAACATCCTGCCGGTGGGAGTCGACGCGCCGGAGAAGGTCGTCGCCGGCTACAACCCGTACCGCACGATGTTCGACGTCGTGTGGTCGGGACGGCGCCACATCATCATGGGCGGCAGCCAGCTCGACGCGTACGGCAACCAGAACTTCGCGTTCATCGGCCCGCCGGAGAAGCCGACCACGCAGCTGCTCGGCATGCGCGGCGCGCCCGGCAACACGATTCACAACAAGACTTCGTACTGGATCTCGAACCACTCGACGCGCGTCATGGTTCCCGAGGTGAGCGTGGTGTGCGGTGTCGGCAACGACCGTGCCGCGAACCTCCCTCCGGAGATCGCCCGCTCGCACCATCTCGTGCGCGTCGTCACCAACCTGTGTGTCTGCGACTTCGACACGCCCGAGCGCCGCATGCGCCTGCGGTCGGTGCACCCGGGCGTCAGCGTCGCCGACGTCGTGGCCGCGACCGGCTTCGAGCTCGCGATCCCGGCCGACGTTCCCGAGTCTCGCCTTCCCACCGACGACGAGTTGCGCTGGATCCGGGAGGTCATCGATCCCCTCGGGTTGGGCGAAGAGGAAGTGCGCAACCCGTGAGCCTGCGGACCCGGATCTGCGACCGGTTCGGCATCGAGGTGCCGATCGTCCAGACC
>CAZLEC010000290.1:0-6038 GCA_964558245.1 uncultured Burkholderiales bacterium
AGCCGAGGGCGCCGAGGTCGGCGAACGCGGCGGCCACCGCCTAGGGGCCACCGACCACCGGGGCGGCCGGATCGAAGCCGCGGTACCCACGCTCGACGATCGGCCCGGCGACCCGCCGGGCATCGGCGTCGTCGGCGCCCACATGCACGTCGCGCCGCACCGCGATGGTCGCGACGGTCTTGCCGTGACGGTCGCACGCGGCCCGGTACGTGTCCACGAGGTCGCGCACCTGGCTCGGTGTCGCCTCGGGGCCGATGAGGAACGCGTCGCCGAGTCGGGCCGCACGGTCGATCGCCGGATCCGCGGCGCCGCCGATCCAGACCTCGATGGGCTGCGGCGGGATCGGCGCGATCCGGGCGCGCGCGATCGAGAACGGTTTCTCGCTGCTCACCTCTTCGCCGGCACAGAGCCGGCGAACGATGTCGAGCGTGGCCTCGAATCGCGACACGCGGGCTCGCATCGGAACGCCCAGCGCGTCGAACTGCTCGGCGCCGCCACCCAGGGCGCACTGCATGACGAACGGCCCGGCGGCGATGGACGCGAGCGTCCCGATCTGCTCCGCGAGCAGCACGGGATGCCAGAGCGGGAGCAGGAACAGCGCGCCCGCGGGGCGGTCGTCCCACTCGGCGAGCAGGCGGCCGAGCATCGGGACGTTCTGGTAGTAGGGGACGGGCACGTTGTGGTGATCGCCGATGAACAAGCTGTCGAGCCCGGCTTCGTTCGCGGCGCGTGTGCGTTCGACGAGCCAGCGCGCGCCGGTGCGCACGTCCATCGGCGCGTACGCGCTGCGGAGGGAGACACCGACCTTCATCCGGTGCAGCTTCGCGCGATGATTTGGCCGATGACGGACTCCGCCACGAATGCCCCCGATCTGGCCGCGCTCGACGCCCGCCGGCGCGACCTGCGGGCGGCCTACTTGCGGCCCCCGGCGCAGCGCCCGGAGTCGACGGGTGGCGGGGTGCACCATCTGGCGCTGATCTGCGCGGACCCCGAGCGCACGATCCGCTTCTACCAGGATCTTCTCGGGTTCCCGCTGGTCGAGCTGTTCGAGAACCGTGATTACGCCGGCTCCTCGCACTTCTTCTTCGACATCGGCAACCGCAATCTCCTCGCCTTCTTCGACTTCCCCGGGCTCGGCCTCGAGCCGGTGCCGGAGGGCCTGGGCGGCGTGCAGCACGTCGCCATCTCGGTGACGCCCGAGGTGTTCGAAGCGGCGAAGGTGCGCTTGGCCGACGCCGGGATCGAGTACCGCGGTCCCGACATGGGGGTGGAGGAGTCGGTGTACTTCAAGGATCCCGACAACATCCAGGTCGAGCTCATCCGCCAGCCCCTTTTCGAGATGCCCGAAAGCGCGCCCCAGGAGTAGGTCAGGCGCAGGGCGCAGGCTCGGTCGGTTGACCGGAGTCGCACGGGCGGGCCAGGCGCAGAGCGCAGGCTCGGTCGGTTGACCGGAGTCGTACGGGCGATCGAGAGCCGGGGCTCGCAGCCGCATTCAACTCGAGAGCCGGAGCTCGTAGCCGCATAATCAGGGCCCGGCGAGGTCGGCTCGCACCGTTTCCAGGGGTTTGCCGCTCGCGTCGAGCGCGGTCACGCGGTAGGCGGGGACCGGGGCGAAGGCCCAGCGCACGCCGTTGACGCCCGGCGTGGTCGGGACCGTCAATGCCGGCGTCTCCTTGCCTGCGTTCGTGCGCCTCGTCACCCGCACCGTTCGCACATTGGGCGCGACCGCGAACAGCATGCGAAGGCCGTTCGCCTGCGAGAGGAACTCGAAGTACACGGCGTGCGAGCTCGATCGCTGCCAGTCGCCCCAGTACGGCGTCCACTCGAAGCACGGCCCGGACCCGTGTGGACACGTGCTCGCGTCGCGCGGGCAGGTCGCGTGGCCGGCCGCGTCGTGACCTTGGCGGAGAACCCACACCTGGCCGTTCGGCAACGTCCCCGACGCGATGATGCGCTCTTCCCGTGCGTTCTCGTGCTGGAGATCAAGCGTGCAGACGCGATTGTCGGCCACCCGTTTCGCGGCGGCGTCGAACTGCGCCTCCGTGTCGGCGTGCACGCTCGCGGCCACCGCGATCAGCTCCGTGTCGCCGATCTGCTGCCGCGCGGCCTCGCGCTTCGCCGCTTGCAGACGCGCGGCGTCGCCGGTGATGCGCGACCAGATGTCGGCGCCGAAGAAGACGTCGGTGGTCGCGCGGACGACGCCGAGCTCGCCGTGCGGACCTTCGAAATACAACGTCTTCGTGTCACGCGGGAAGTTCTCGTCGGAGCCGTAGCTCTCGGTGAGCACGGCCGGTTTCGGCCCGACGCGCACGAGTCGTTGTGCGAACCACACGTCGTGGGCGGGATCTTCTTCGCCGCCGCCGTCGGAGGTCCCCATCACGTTGTAGCTCGCGCCCAGCGCGAGGTCGGCGCGCGAGCCCGGCAGCATCGCGACGTCGATCGCGGTCCCGGTCGGGAGCAGGGCTTTGCGCCGGTCGTCGACGCGTGGCGCCGGTGCGTCGAATACCTCCGCGTAGCTACCAACCGGCCAGAGGTCGCGCGGGCCGCCGGCGCCGACTCCACTCCAGGCCAGATCCCGCCAGCCAATGAAGGCGGCGCTCGCGCAGACCTTCCGGAGACACCAACTCGGCGAACCGGCAACCATGCTCGCGCCGCGCACGACCGCGTCGACGACATGTCCCGGCGGCACATATCCGACGGTGAACGGTCCGGCCGGCTTGTCGACCGACGTCTTCGGCAGCGACGCGACCAGCGCGGCAACGGTGTGCGGCGACGAGCCGCTACATGCACTCACCATCATCGCCGCGAGAGCACACAGCGCCAGCCGGCTCGCGGGCCACGCGTGCGGGCGGCGCCCGGTCACTTCCGCTCCGCTCGTTCGAGCCGCGCGCAGAGGTCGGGGTCGCCCGAAGTCATGTCGACGAGCACCCGGGCGCGCTCGATGAGCGTCCGGCGCGCCGCCGCGGGATCAGGTCGGAGTGAGCGGGGATCGGAACCCTCGAGCGGATCGAGCCAGGTTTCGAATCGGCGCTCGAAGCCGCCGGGAGGCCGCCGCTTGGTGTCGGCGTCGAACCAGAGGTGCGCGATCTGCCACGGCGCCGCGATCGCGCGCCGGTCGTCGGCGGCCGTGAGGAGCAGCCGCGCGAGCGGTGCCGGCTGGTTGGTGACCGCCACCGAATTGAGATCGGCGAGCTGGGTCGACCTATCGCGCAGGCGTGGGATCGCGCGGTCGGCCAGCGCCAACAGCGGCATCGTGCCCGCCACCACCAACGTGATCGCGACCACCACCGCCGCCGCGAAGAGCGGCGGCACGCCGACGATCGTCGACACGAGGATCAAGCCGAGCAACCCCCAAACTGCTCGCGTGAACCACCGGGCGACGAGCACGAGGTCGGCGGCCGCGCACGTGACGGGCAGCGCACGATTCGCGACCGCTGTGATCACTTGCGCGCACAACGCGTCGAGTTGCTCGGAAGGCAGCGCGAGGGCGCCGCTCGTGAGACACACCGCGCACGTGCGGCGGCGGCCGATCGCGAACCCGTTGAGCGCGGGGTCCTCGACCACGCCGACCGGAGGAGTCGCGAATCCGACGCCGATGGCGAACGATTCGACGTATTTCTTCGTGTGCTCCGCTTCGCCGTCGGCGAGCGGGCGCGCGTTCGCGAGCCGCATTGCCCGCCGGGTCAGGCCGTCCGACGCGAGCACCCGGATCAGCGCGGCGAGCGCGACGACGAGCACGACGGCGGCCAACGTGAGGCGCACCGGCCCGACCCGGTGTTGCCAACGGACGATCGGATGCTCGGAGCCGGCCTGGCCGATCCGGATCCCGACGACGACCGCGACGATCGCGATCGCGACGTACAACGCGCAGATGGTCGCGACACCGGCGAGGAGGAGCTCGGCCGACCGGCGGGCCCGGTCGTGCGGCGCCCACCACTGGAACCCACCGCGGGCGGGCCCGACGCGCCCGCCCGTACCGGCGTGACGCGATCCGTTGGGCTCCGCCCTGGGCACAGGGCAAGCGTACGCCTACTCGGCGATCCATTCGTTGCGAACGGCGTCGTCGATGAGGGTCCGGGCCGCGGTCCAGAGGTCGGGCGCGCCGGCCGCGATGTGGGCGTTGTACGCGCGGACGCGCTCGCCGGTGACACCGTGCTCGGCCCACACCTTTCCCCGGTTCGTGTGGTTCAGGAGCAGTGGCGCCAACCGGTCGACCGAGTGCGCGAACCGGGCCTCCGGAGTGGCGCTCGCCTCGAACTCGTCCCAGCGGGCCCGGAGCCGCGCCGCGTCGGCGGCGGGGAGCATCGCGAAGATCCGGTCGGCCGCGCGCTGCTCCAGCTCTTCTTTCTGCTCTCGGGCCGTGTCGTCGTACACGAAGGTGTCGCCCGCGTCGATCTCGACGAGGTCGTGCACGAGCAACATCTCGATGACCCGCGCGACGTCGATGGGCTCGCCGCGGCGCGGCGCGAGCACGAGCGCCATCAGCGCCAGATGCCACGAATGCTCGGCGCTGTTCTCACGGCGCGAGCCGTCGGTGATCGAGTTGCGGCGCAGGACCGACTTGAGCGAGTCGGCTTCGAGCACGAAGCGCAGACGCGCCGCGAGATCAGCGTCGAGGGTTTCGAGTGCGGCGTCGGTGTGTTCGGGAACACTCATCCGAGATTCACGATCACGTTCATTGGTCGGGCTCGTGCTCGGCCGACGTTTGCACCGCGCCGGCACGTGTGGCGCAGGATCCGAGAACTGCGGGGCCTCGCGGACCTCGCCCTCCTGTTCGCTCGCTGCGCTCGCTCACCTTGTGCATACTTATCCGAGATTCACGATCCATTCCAGGTGGGCGCGCACGAGGGTGCGTTGGAAGTCGCCGGACAGCCGGCTGAGGTCGTTGAACATCAGGAGTATCCCGAAGCCGCCCAGCACCAGCGCGGAGCCGACCACGATGAGCGGGAAGTGCCGCTTCACCCATCCCAACGTGCCCGCGGCGCGGTTCAACGCGAGTCCGGTGATCAAGAACGGCAGGCCCAGGCCCATCGAGTAGACCGCGAGCAGCGACGCACCGGCCCACACCCGTTGCTGCGACCCGGCGATGCCGAGGATCGAGCCGAGGATCGGCCCGAAGCACGGCGTCCACCCGAACCCGAACGCTGCGCCCGCCACGACCGGCGCAGCCACGCCGTAGCTCCCGAGCTGCGGGTGGAATCGCTTCTCCTGGTACAGCCACGGCGCGCGCAAGAACGTGGAGCCCAACAAGAACAGGGCCATCGCGAGCATGATTGCGCCCGACACGCGCGTGAGTGCCACCTGGTGGTCGCGCAGGGGTTGACCGATCGACGCCGCCGTGAGGCCCAGCAACACGAACACCGTGCCGAAGCCGGCGATGAACAGGCAGGTGGTGCCGACGATCCGACGCACGTGCGTCGACGCGCCTTCCTCGAGCGTCGCGATGTCGAGGCCGGTGACCATCGACAGGTAGCCGGGAACGAGCGGCAGCACGCACGGCGACAGGAACGACACGACGCCGCCGCCGAACGCGGCGAGATACGCCAGCACGTTGACGTCGCTGATGCGCGACCCGAGTGCCAGCAGCGCGGTCATGGCGCCATTCTGGGCGATCGGTAGGCTCCCGGCCGAACGACCGTTGGGAACCTCGAGGGGAGTGCCGGTGACCCGTGTACAGGAGCTGTTCGATCTCACGGATCGGGTTGCCGTGCTCACCGGGGTCGGCAGCGGCATCGGCAAGGCCACTGCGACCCTTCTCGCGCAGGCCGGCGCCACGATCGTCGGTGGCGACATCGACGAGGCCGGCGCCCAGGCGACCGCCGACGAGATCAAGGCCGATGGCGGCACCGCCGCCGTCCAGCGCGTCGACGTCACCAAGCGGGCCGACGTCGACGCGCTCGTCGACCGCGCCGCGTCGGAGCACGGCCGGGTCGACATCGTCGGCAACATCGCCGGTGTGCCGCACAACAAGCTCGTGGCGGAGTGCACCGACGAGGAGTTCGAGCGGATCCTCTCGATCAACCTCAAGAGCGTGTTCT
>CAZLEC010000291.1:0-6036 GCA_964558245.1 uncultured Burkholderiales bacterium
TTCCGGGCCTGACCCACATCTTCGGCGGCCAGGCCAGCGGACGGAGCTTCTTCACCGCCGGCCTCGTGCTCGCAGTGATGATCACACCCATTGCCACGTCCATCAGCCGCGAGGTGCTGGCCACCGTCGCGCAGGACGACAAGAACGCCGCGTTGGCCATGGGCGCGACCAGGTGGGAGATGCTGCGGATCGCGGTGTTCCCGCGGGCGCGGAGCGGGCTCGTAGGTGCGGTGATGCTCGGGCTCGGTCGCGCACTGGGCGAGACGATCGCGGTCGCCCTCGTCATCGGGTCGAACCACCAGATCACTTCGCACTTGTTCAAGTCGGGCGACAGCATGGCGGCCGTCATCGCGCACGAGTGGGGCGAAGGACAAAGCGATCCGCTCCACCGCGCCGCGTTGATCGGTCTCGCAGTCTTGCTGTTCGCGTTCACGATCGTCATCAACATCGCGGCGCGGGCGATCGCGAACCGTTCGAGACACACCGAAGCGAACGCATGAGCGCGACCACTTCGCCACCCGACGCCACCGAGCCCGCGCAGTGGATCCTGGAGCGATCGATCTCGCGGGGCCGGCGCGCGCGCAACGCGGTCGCGACCGCGTGGATGATCGGGGCAACTGCCTTCGCCCTGGTGCCCGTCGTCTTGATCGTCGGCTACGTCGCCACCAAGGGTGCCAAGGTCATGAGCTGGGGCTTCCTCAGCAAGAACCTCCCATTCGCACCGGAAGTCGCCGGCGGCGGCGTGTTCCCGGCGATCGGCGGCACGCTGCTCCTCGCCGCGACCGCCGCGTTGCTCGCGGTCCCGCTCGGCGTCCTCGCCGCCATCTACTTACATGAATACGGCGGTCACACTCCGCTCGCGCGCGTCATCCGGTTCATGTCCGACGTCATGACCGGCGTGCCGTCGATCGTCATGGGTCTGTTCATCGCCCTGGTGTGGGTCACCGCCGGGCTCCACCTCGGCCTCTCGACCTTCGCCGGCGCGCTCGCGCTCGCGTGCCTGATGCTGCCAATCGTGATCCGTTCGAGCGAAGAGATGCTGAAGCTCGTCCCGAACGAGCTCCGCGCGGCAAGCGACGCGCTCGGCGCCCGCAGGTGGCGAACCGTGCTGACCGTCGTCCTTCCTGCCGCGCTGCCGGGCATCGTCAGCGGCGCGATGCTCGCCATCGCGCGCGCCGCCGGCGAGACCGCACCGCTGCTGTTCACGATCGGGACGTCGAAGTTCCTCAACGCCGACGTGTTCCACAAGACCAACACGGCGCTACCCCAGGAGATCTGGACCAACGCCCAGCAGCCCTTCGCCGCCGCGCAGGACCGCGCGTGGGGCGCCGCACTGACGCTGATCATGTTGGTCTTCCTGTGCACGCTCATCGCGCGCGTGGTGACCGCGCGATTCTCGAGCTTGGAGGGTTAGTCGCCGGTCGGCTACGCCTCGGGCTCGTCTCCGAGATCCCACTCGAGAATGAGGTGCTCCCGTTCGGCGTCGCGAGCGACCCGCTCCCGGTTGCGACGGAACTGCGGGTCGTACACCGGCAGCAGCTGCAGCCGGGCCATCGCCCGCTGGCGGAACTCGTCGATCGCACGCTGGTCGCCGAACACGCGGTGGATCTCCCAATGCGGCGCGACCGAGCCCGTGTAGACGATCTTCACGTGCCCTTGCGGCGGGATCTCTTCAAGCTCGTCGGGCTCGATGGCCATGCTGCCAACTCCCAAATACGTCGACGACGAACATCGGATGCTAGCGGACCCGCTGTCGGCGGCCACCCCGACGCCGGCGTCGTGTGCAGGAACGCACGCCCGGGCCCTCAGCCGTTCGGGAGATCGCCGAGGATCGCCGCGAACGTCTTGCTCGCCTTCCCGCGCATGACGACGCCCTTCACCGTCTCTCCGGGCCGGTGCTCGCGCACGATCCGCACGACGTCGTCGTTGGTCCGCACCCGTTCGCCGTCGAGCTCGACGATCACGTCGCCCTTGCGGAGCTTGGCCCGCGCCGCAGCCGAGCCGGGGGTCACGAGCGCGACGTACGCACCCACGCTGGTGCGGAGGTGCCGGAGCTCGACGAGCCCGAGCGTGACCGTTTGCGTCTCGACCCCCATGTAGGCGATGCGCGGCGTTCTCCCCGCGCGGAGATCGTCGATCACGGGCTTGGCCGAGGAGATCGAGATCGCGAAGCCGATGTTGTTCGAGAAGCTCGGATTGGCGATCGCGGTGTTGATGCCGATCACGCGGCCGTCGGCGTCGACCAGCGGTCCCCCGGAGTTGCCGGGATTGATCGAGGCGTCGGTCTGGATCGCGTCGATCAGCGTCTCGGTGCTCGCGATGTGCACGGTGCGGCCCAGCCCCGAGACGATGCCCGAAGTGACGGTCGGGCTCCCGGCAATGGCGAGCGCGTTCCCGATCGCGACCACCGCGTCGCCGACCTGGAGGGAATCGGAGTCTCCCAGAGTTACGGTCGGCAGCCCGGTGCGGTTGATCTTCACGACGGCGAGGTCATGGGTGCGATCCTCGCCGATCACGCGACCGCGCTGCGAGGTGCCGTCGCCGAGTGTGACCAAGAGGTCGACCGGCGCATTGGTCGTCTCCAAGTTCGCGACGTGCGCGTTCGTGACGATGATGCCGCTCGAGGCGATGATGAAGCCCGTTCCCGTACCCGACCGCGCGCTCTTGCCGGCCGGATGCGCGGTGACGTCGATACGCACGACTGCGGGCTCGACCTTCGCGAGGATCGCGCGGATGTCCCCGGGCTTTGCGAGCACCGTCGACGGTCGCGCGGCCGCGGTCCCGCCGCCGAAGCTCGGCGTCACGATCGTGGTGGAGTGGTGGTTGTCGAGCGCGGCCACGATGCCCCCGGAGATTCCGCCGCCGACGAGCGCACCGACCAACGCCGACAGGAGCACGACGCGAGCGACTCGCGGCGCCGCGGCCGCGCGCTCGGGCGGCGCCGGATCCTGCTCGGCGTCCGGTTGCGGTGCGTGGTGAGCAACCCACGCCCCGGGTTCGGTCGGATCAGGCTCCTCCGGCATCGCCGGTTCGGACGGGCGCGCCGCGAGCCAACGCTGGCCGAGTTCCGGTCGATCTTGATCCATGGATCCTTCCCGCATCGGACACTCATCGGGACGGGCAATCCCATATGCGCGAACACGACGCGTCACCCGCGTGCACCGAAAACGACAACAGGCCGGGCCCGCAAGGTTTGCGCGCGTAGCTGAGAGTTGGCTGAAGGAACTGTAGGAGAGATCGGGGCAACGTTTCTTCGCCCCCGAACGTCATACAGATACCCGCTCGATGTGAACCCATGGAACCAGATGGCCGTAGGGTTCGTTGAAGTGGAGGTGAGCATGGAGCAAACCCCGGACGAATACGCGTGGATGTTCCAAGCGCGTTGTCGTGTCGTCAATCCCGGCGAGTTCTTTCCTTCCGACGGGACCGGTGTCGAGACCGCGCAGCGCGTGTGCGCGGCATGCCCCGTTCGTGCCGAGTGCCTCGAGTACGCGCTCCTTCATCGCATCGAGCACGGCGTGTGGGGCGGTGCGTCGGAACGCGAGCGCCGCCGGATCCTGCGCCGACGTCGCGATCTCGCGGACACCACGCAGTCCTGATCGAGACGCCGCGGCTGCGACCTCGGCAACACATCGCGACCGCATCACCCGATGATGCCGGCCTGGGGATCTACGCCTGGAGTGCCTTCCCGAGCATCTCGACGTCGTCGCGACTCGAAACGTGGAACGGAACCGCGCCGATCCCTGCGATGAGCGTGTCGACGCCGAGCGCCTGCCACGTTGCTACTTGCTCACGCACTTCGTCGACCGTTCCGACCAACCGGCCGGCGCGAAACGTCGCGAGATCCTGGCCCCGCATGACTCCCGGCGGCGCGCTCGCGGCCATGAGCTCGAACCGGCGCGCCAGGTCGCGCTCGTTCTCGCCGCACAACGTGTAGAGACCGAGCGACCGCCAAACGGTCGACGGATCGCGGCCGACGCGCTCGCACGCGCGGTCCAAGACCTCGACGCGCTCGCGGTAGTCGCCGGGCGTCCACGCCCAGCAGGTGTTCCATCCGTCGGCGTGCTCGGCAACCAGCCGGAGCAACCGATCGCCCTTCCCGCCGATCAAGACGCGCGGTCGCGGTTGCTGCATCGCGGGCGGCTCACAGCGCGCGCCGTCGGCGCGGTGATACGCGCCCGCGAACGTGAGCTCTCGGCCCGAGAGCAGACCTGTCAACACGTCGGCCGCCTCGGTCAGGCGGTCGAGCCGGATCCCGGGCCGCGGCATCGACATCCCGATCGCGTCGTACTCCGGCTCGTACCACCCCGCGCCCAACCCGATGTCGATTCGCCCTCCCGAGATGCGATCGAGCGTGGTCAGCGCCTTCGCGAGCACCGACGCCGGACGCAGCGCCTCACAGAACACGAGCGTTCCCAGGCGAACCCGGGGCACGCGGCGCGCCAAAGCGGCGAGCGTCACGAGCGGGTCGAAGCACGCCTCGCGGTCGGGCGTGCCGCCGTACTTCGCCAGGTCCAGGAAGAGGTGATCCGACATCCACACCGAGTGGTAGCCCGACGCGGCCGCGCACTGCGCGTAATCGACGATCGTCTCGAAGCGCAACGGGCGCTCACCGGCGACCGAGTAGTCGTACTGCGGGAGCGCGAGGCCGAGATGCATCGCTCGAGGCTAGCGAGCGCCCACTCGCGCGGCTGCGGGTCTTACGCTTCGGACCGTGCTCGAATGTGTCGCCAACGTCTCGGAAGGGCGCGATCTCGTCGCGCTGCGCGAGCTGGCCGAACGCTGCGGCCCGTCGCTCCTCGACGTGCACACCGACGCCGATCATCACCGCTCGGTGTTCACCCTGGCCGGGCCCGGCGCCGACGACGCGGCCCCCGCGGCACGCGCGCTCGCCGACGCGGTCGCGCACTACGTGACGATCGTCGCGCACGACGGCGTTAATCCGTTCCTCGGCGCGCTCGACGTCGTCCCGTTCGTCGCGCTGACCGAAACGCCCGCGGCGCGGCGCGGCGCGGCACAGACGGCGCGCGAGTTCGCGCAGTGGTGGGCCGAGACTCACGACGTGCCCGTCTTCCTCTACGACGACGCCG
This sequence comes from uncultured Burkholderiales bacterium, assembly GCA_964558245.1. Lineage (GTDB taxonomy): Bacteria > Actinomycetota > Acidimicrobiia > IMCC26256 > PALSA-610 > JBBQER01. The sequence continues at coordinate 5,091 of CAZLEC010000291.1, forward strand.
ACCCCGAGCGCCGTGATCTTCCGAGCACGCGACGCGACGCCTTCCGATCGCGCGGGCCCGACTTCGGGCCCGACGCACCACACCCCCGACTGGGCGCGAGCGCGGTCGGGGCGCGCAAACCGCTCGTGGCGATCAATCTGTTGCTGGCCGCGGAAGATCCCGCGATCGCCCGGCAGATCGCGCGCGAAGTTCGCGAGCGCGACGGCGGCTTACCCGGCGTGCGCGCGCTGGGATGGATGATGGACTCGATCGGGCGGCCGCAAGTCTCGATGAACCTGGTCGACCTCGACCGGACCGGCGTGGAGGCGGCGTGCCTCCAGGTACGCGACCTCGCGCACCGGCAAGGCACCGACGTGGTGTCAGTAGAGTTGGTCGGACTGGTTCCGCAACGCGACCTCGATCGGTGTTCCGACGAGTTCGTGCGATGGGCCCGGATCGATCCGGGCGCTGCGATCGAGGCTCGGGTCGGCCACGGTCCCCGCCGACTCCCGGCCTGAGCAACCGGCCCGGGAATTCCAGCGAGCCGACGCCGCGACTGCTAGCCGGCGAGGCCGCGGCGCACGAGTGCGCGCTGGCGGCGGATCCGGCGCCGTTCCCGCTCGGACATCCCACCCCAGATCCCGAACTTCTCACCGTGACGCAGTGCGTACTCGAGACACTCGGACTTGACCTCGCAGCCGCCGCACACCGACTTGGCCTCCTTGGTGGAAGCCCCCCGCTCGGGGAAGAACAGGTCGGGATCAACCCCGAGGCAGTTGGCGCGCTCTTGCCAGCGTCGGTCGGTCGAATCGACGTCGAGCTCGATGAGCATCTCCCGCATCGGCGGGCCTCCTCGTTGACCCGACCTGCGGCCGGGCTTCGGTTGCTCGGCGATCGCCACGGCTGAACCGCGACTCGAATACCGCCGATGGAATTACAGCGGTGTCATCATGGCAAGCGCCACAGC
>CAZLEC010000292.1:0-5971 GCA_964558245.1 uncultured Burkholderiales bacterium
ACGTGTCGATCAAGGGCTCTACTGAGACTTGGGTCCGGGGTGCGCCCGCGCAGGCGATGATCCTGGTTGCGGCGGTCGGCATCGTCGTGGGCGGTGTGGTCGGCCTCGGGGTGGGCTTCAAGATCGAGCAGAACCGCACCCGATCCGACGTGAAGAAGCTGCGGGCCCAGCTCGCCAAGAAGGACACCGGCGGGACCACACCGAGCGCCTCGGCGTCGCTCGGCCAGCGTGTCGGCAAGATCACCAAGACCGCCGGCACCACGATCACGGTGACGACGAAGCGGCAAGGCTCGCAGGAGCTGCTCACGACCGCCTCCACCCAGTTCGAGAAGACCGCGAAGGGGACCACCGCCGACATCGTCGTCGGGCGCCGGGTGCTCGTGACCGTGGCCGGGACCGACGTCATCGTGCTGCCCGCCACGAGCCAGCTCGGGCGGACGGTCTCGAGCGTCGGGAGCGGCTCGTTCGCGATCGCGAAGACCAACAACGCCAAGGCGGGATCGGTCTCGATGGCCGGAATCAAGGAGGTCGACACGATCTCGACCGCCCAGCTGTCGGATTTCAAAGCCGGCTCCGAGGTGCTGTCGGGCGGCCGGACGGCCACCGCCAAGAATTCGTTCAACGCGGTCGAGCTCATCCTGTTGCCCGCGGGAAGCGCCTTCGCCAGCTGAGATCGAGCACCGCCGGCCGGTACTACGGGAGGTCCGAGTGAGGTCATTGCGGCGACGCCGGCCCGATGCGCCGGGCGCGATCACGGCCGCGACCTCGGCGAGCGCACGCGCGGAGGTGCTCATTCGCGACGGGCGCCGGCTCGACGCGATCGAGATGCTCACTGCGGCGAACCGGGAGCGTCGCGACGCCGCGATCGAACGCACGCTGGTGGGGCTGCGCAACAACGCGTTCGCCGATCTCGACCAGGCGCCCGGTGAAGAGGTGTGGCCACCGGCGGTGCCCGATCTGTTCCCGGGCGTAGAAGGCATCCCCGAGATCACCGGCGCCGAGCTGAGCGCCGACGTGATGCGCAGCGGCATCCTTCGCCACGGCGCGCTCATCGTGCGCGGCCTCGTGCCGTCCGGCCGGGTCGCCCACCTGATCGACGACATCGACCGGACGTTCGTCGCACGCGACGCGTACTTCGAGGGCACGCCGGTGCGCGAGACCGAGCCCTGGTACGTGCCGTTCGAGCCGGAGTCGGGAACGGCCGCGATCGGGCCGATCCGCAAGTGGGTCCGCGAAGGGGGCGGTGTGCTCACCGTGGAGTCGCCCCGATCGATGTTCGACGTGCTCGACACCTTCGACGCCGTCGGGCTCACCGAGCCGCTCACGGGCTACCTGGGCGAACGCCCCGTGCTCGCCGCGAAGAAGTGGACGCTGCGGCGAGTACCGCTCACGACCACCGCCGACTGGCATCAAGACGGCGCGTTCCTCGGTGCGGGTGTGCGCGCGGTGAACGTGTGGCTGTCGCTCTCGCACTGTGGCGACACTGCTCCCGGCCTCGACATCGTCGCCGGACGTCTCCACGACCTCGCGCCGCGCGGCACCGAGGGTGCGTGGTTCGACTGGTCGGTCGGCGACGCCGTCGCCCGCGAGCTCGCGGGCGACGCCGCGATCATGCGCCCCATCTTCGAGCCGGGCGACGCGATCCTGTTCGACGACATGAACCTGCACCGCACCGCGGTGACGCCCGAGATGACGCACGAGCGGTACGCGATCGAGTCGTGGTTCTTCGCGCCGTCGCACTATCCCGACGCCCAGATCCCAGTGACGTTCTGACGGTGACGCCCTGACCGACGCCGGATCGGATCGACCCGCGCTCAGCGTCGTCGTGGTGGTCTACGACATGGCGCGTGAGTTCCCGCGCACCTTGCGTTCGCTCGCGCCCGGATACCAACGGGGGATCGAGGCCGGCGACTACGAAGTGATCGTCGTCGACAACGGCTCGCCCGAGCCGATCGACCCGGCGGTGCTCGACGCGTTCCCGGGCCGGCTGCGAACGGTGCGCGTCGATCCCGCGCCGCCCACGCCCGCGCGCGCAGCCAACATCGGCGTCGAGATGGCGAGCGCCGACTTCGTGGGGCTGCTGATCGACGGCGCGCGCATCGCCAGCCCGGGCCTGCTCGCCCACGCGCTCCTCGGCGCGCGGCTGGCGCCGCGCCCGGTCGTGGCGACACTCGGCTGGCACCTCGGCCGTACCCGCCACATGGACGCGGCCGCCGCCGGATACGACCAGGCAGCCGAGGACCGTCTCCTCGCCGACCTCGACTGGGAGCGCGACGGCTACCGGCTGTTCTCGGCGTCGACGCCGGCCGCGTCGTCGGCGCGGGGTTGGTTCCGGCCGATGGGCGAGAGCAACGCGCTGTTCATGCCCGCATCGCTCTGGCGAGAGGTCGGCGGACTCGACGAGGGCTTCGCGTTGCCGGGCGGCGGACTCTCGAACCACGACCTCTTCCGCCGGTCGTGTGAGCTCGACGACGTGCAGCTCGTCGTGCTGCTCGGCGAGGGGACGTTCCACCAGGTGCACGGGGGCGCCGCGACGTCCGGCCGGTTCGGTTGGGACGAGATGCACGCCGAGTACGTGGCGCGCCGCGGGCGGCCGTACCAACCCCCGGCGAACGACCGTCTGTACGTCGGCCCCGTGCCCGACGCCGCGCTCGACCACATCGAGCACTCCGCCCGCCGCGCGAAGCAGATCTAGCGCGGCGAGGCGATGCCTACTGGCAGTCGGCCTTGTCGTTGTCGGCGGCGTTGTTGTCGTTCGCGGCGGCGTTCACCCACATCGTTCCGAGGAGCGGTGCACTCGTGTTGTTGGCGACGAGCACTCGATACTTGTAGTGCCACCCGACGTTGATGAACCGGTCGTACTCGTAGCGCTGGTGCTGGTGATTCGGCCGGTAGCTCTTGATCTCGGAGCCCTTCACCTGCACCCAGGCGCCCTTGATGTTGATCTCGATGGAGACGCTGTAGGTCTGTTGACCGGTGTTGATCGTGGGGTGTGACGAGTTGTTGTAGAAGACCGCGTCGACGCCGATCGCGCCGCACTTCGTGTACACGCCACTGGTCGCCCACACGCCCGGCTTGCCGGTGTTCGCATTCTGCGCGTTCACCGGAATCTTGCGAATCGGTGCGATGCCGGTGGTCGAGAACGCGCTCGCCGGGCCGACCACGAGCACGGTCGACAGGACACAAATGCCCACGGCGATGGAGAACCTCTTCATGCTGGAGACCTCGGTGGGGGTTCTGGGCGCAACTCGCGGTCCGGATCGCGTTCCTCGCCCGCCGCCGGCCGCCGATTCGCGCCGACTGTAGTCCCCGCCGAACCGGCTCCCGCGTCGCGCGCGAGCTCAGATCGCGGCGCCGGCGGGTTGGTCGGTTCCGCAGTACCGGCACTTCGTCGCCGCGGCGGGCAGGTCGTCCGACAGACACGCCGGGCACGTCTTGAGCGCCGCGGGTTCACCGAACACGGTCGCACCCCGACCGGCCATGATCGCCTTGTACGGCACGACGATGAAGAAATACAGGACACCCATGAACACCGCGAAGTAGATCGCGGCCGAGATGAACGATCCGATGTCGAGGAAGGTCTTCGGGTTGCCCTTGTCGCCGAGTTGAATCCCGAGACCGATCCCGCCTCCTCCCTGGAGGCGGTTGAGGATCGGGTTGACGATCGAGTCGGTGAAGGCCTTGATCAGCGTGCTGAACGCCAGCGCGATCATCAATCCGATCGCCACGACGACGACGTCCCCGCGCATCAGGAAGTTCTTGAATCCCTTGAGCATGGTTGGTTGACCTCCGAGAAGGGCCTGGCAGTGTCGCCGTTCGAGGCCGGGGCGCATCATGGCGCGTCTCGGAGCGCCGTGCCACGCTCTCGCGCCGCCCGCGGTCCCGAACCCGAGGCGAGCCGGCGCGCCGAACGCGCAGCGCGCGCAGATCGCGCTATCGAGGCTCGGCGCGAATGGCGCGGCCGGGAAGCGCGTCCGGCACGAGCGCGCCGTCGCGCACGACGAACGTCCCGTCGACCAGAACGTGCGTGATGCCCGACGACGGGCGCGTGCTCGACGAATACGTGGCTTGATCGGTGATGCGTTGCGGGTCGAACACCACGAGGTCGGCGTCGGCGCCCGCTTGCACTCTTCCCTTGGCGCGCATCGCGGGCACCGCGTCGTGGAGCACGGACGCGGGAAGCAGCGTCGCGCGGCGGACCGCGTCGATGAGCGGAGTGCCTTCCTCGCGCCAGAGCCGGAGCGCGCGCCCGAACGTGCCCGCGGTACGCGGATGGGTGACGGCCTCGGGGGGCAGGGGCCACTCGCCGAGATTCGGTCGCGCGCCGCCGGTCCACAGTGGTGGCATCGCGTCGCTCGCGACGACGGCGTCGGGAAAGGTGAGGGAGCGCCGGAGCAGGGCGAGGTCGTGGGGATCGTGTTCGTCGAGGAACTCCGCGACGACGAGTCCGCCGGGGTCGGTCGCGCGCAGCTCGAGCAGGCGCGCGTCGTCGGCGACGCGTTCTCCGGTTGGCAGGTACGTGATCGAGCTCGGGCGGAGCTGACGTTGGCGCAGCCGGTCGGGTGCGAGAAAGGCGGCGCCGATCGCCGTGGAGCCGGATCCGTACGGGTACGCCTCGGTGGTGACGTGCCCGCCCTCCGACTGGCAGCGGGCCACGAGCGCCAACACCCGGTCGATGTGACGGAACGAGGTCGAGTTGATGTGGCAGTAGTGCATGTGCGCGCCGGTCGTGCCCGCCGCGCGCACGAGCTCTTCGGCCCCGTCGACGAGCGTTTGCGGCGCGAGCTCCACGATGTCGCGCGAGTGCGTGAACGTCGGGACGCCGGACGACGAAGCCAGCTGCGCGACGGCGAGATACTCGGCCGGATCGACGCCGGGCGTGTACCCGACGAGCACGCCGATGCCGATGGCGCCGGCCGCGACGTCGCTCGCGATCTGGTCGAGGATCTGCACCAGCTGCGTGTCGCTCGCGGCCTGTTGCCATTCCTCACCGACCAGCCCGCCGAAGACCGCGCCCATGCCGCCGTCGAGCGCGCCGTCCGCGACCACGTGCATGCGAGCGACGGCCCACGACGCCGAGAAGCCGAAGTGGATCGGCGAACCGCGCTGGGCTTCGCGCGCGTACGCGAGATCGACCGGGGCCCGGCCCGCTTCGAGCTCGAGCGCAGTCGTGACGCCGTCGCACGCTTGCAGCCGCCGCCCGGGCAGGGTCTGCGCGTGGCTGTGCAGGTCGATGAAGCCCGGCGCGACGACGAGCCCGGCCACGTCGACCGTCACGGAACCCTCGAGCGCGTCGGCGACCGCGATGATCCGACGACCGTCGACGCCGACGTCACATTGCCGGTCGAGCCCGGTCTCCGGATCCAGGACCCGCCCGCCGGACAGCACGAGTTCGTTCGGCACCGGGCACTCCGTCCCCGCACGAGCTCGCAGCTAGCGGGTGCGCTTGAGGAAGCCGTTCGGGTTGAAGGTCAGACCGTACTTCTCCATCGTGGTGTCGGCCACGAACTCGCCGTGCTGGGCGAGGATCCGTTTGACCGCTTCGAGCGGACCGGGCCCGAAGCCGGGCCACACCGGGTGCCCGTTCACGATCGTGTTCTCCACGATCACGTACGAGTCGACCGGCACGAGCGGTGCGTACACCTTGAACTCGCCTTCGATCCGGAGGTTGGTGCCGGGGAGCGAGCCGAGCACCACGAGCGCGTGCGGCCCGTCGCCGACGATCTCGCGCACGCGTGCGAACGTGTCGGCGTCTTGCGCCTGTCCCTCGATGTAGGTGATGCGCGGGTGCTCGGCGCGGTTCTCGGCGACATGCGGGTCGATCGACACGACCTGACCGTCGAATTCGATAGTGCCTTTGTCCGCTTGATCGGCGCCGGTCAGGATCTTGATCAGGGTCGACTTGCCGGCCCCATTTTCACCGACCAGAGCGTGGATCTCACCCCGGGCAACGGAGAAGTGCACGTTCTCC
>CAZLEC010000293.1:0-5933 GCA_964558245.1 uncultured Burkholderiales bacterium
TCAGCCGCAACGGCCTGTATCCGTTGTTGCCGAGCTTCTCGTCGACGTTCGAGTCGGACGGGCTCTCGGCCTGGCACGCCGACAGCGCGGGCTGCCCGAAGCTGCCGGCCATCGGGATCAACATCATTCTCGACGCCCAGATCCCGCAGTGCAGCGCGACGATCGCCGGGGGCGCGGCGTTCCTCGAGCCCAGCGTCGGTCACCCGGCGATCGTCGGCTGGACGAGCCCGTTCACCGGCTTGGCCGACATCAGCCACGACGCGGTCGCCGATCTCGACGGCACCTGCGGCGACGGCATCTCGTACTACGTCGATCTCGGCACCCAGCAGATCCGGTCGGCCCGGATCACGAACGGCAACTCGGCGACGCTCCCCGACGACCGGGTCCGGGTCGTGAAGGGCCAAACGTTGTACTTCATCGTCGATCCCGGCCCGGCTGACGACGCTTCCTGCGACGCCACGCAGGTCGAGGTCACCATCGACCAGCGGGTCGGTTGAGCCGGACCTCCGACGAATCAGGCGCCGCGTAGCAACGTGCCCGGCCGCGCGCCAGTGATGTTTCCGTCACGGGTGACGACGGTCCCGTTGACGACGCTCGCCGCGATGCCGACCGGTTCCGCCACCAGACGCGTACCCCCGGCGGGCAGGTCGGCGACGTAGCGCACGTCGTCGATCCCGACTCGAGCGGGGTCGAAGAGCACGAGGTCGGCGTGGGTGCCCGGCGCGATCCGTCCGCGGTCGCGCAGGCCGAACAGGTCGGCCTGGCGGCTGGTCAGCATCGCGACCGCCGCTTCGAGCGCCAGGACGCCCCGTTCCCGCACCCAATGCTGGAGCGTCCACACCGCGTAGCAGCTGTCGGTGTTGCTCTGCGTGTGCGCGCCCGCGTCGCTCCCGCCGAGTTGCGCGGCCGGATGCCCGACGAGCGCCCCGAGACGCGCGTCGTCGGGGCTGCGCATCGCGATGGCGAACTGGGTTTCGAAGTCGTCGCCGATCGCGGTGTCGATCAACACGTCGACCGGATCCTCGCCGCGCGCGGCGGCGATCGTCTCGACGTCGCGGTCGCGCAGGTCGCCACTGCGGGGCGAATAGCGAATGTGCACGTGGTCCCAACGGCCGCTGAAGATCAGGCTCGGCCGGATGCGAGCGCCTTCGGTGCGCAGGCGATCCATGGCTTCGGGATCGCGGGCGAGGTGGCGCACCGCGTCGGCGCCGCCCGCCTGCACCGCCGCGCTCAACGTCGGCAGCACGCGCACCAGCACGCCGGGCGCGTCGAGGCGGGTCCACAGCTCGAACGGCCGGGGTGACACCTGGCCCACGACCTGGCGGCCGCGCGCCTGGGCTGCGCCCATCGCGTCGAGCAGGTCGAGGCCGACCCCGGGCTCGTCGTACGTGTCGAAGACCGGACCGATCACGACCGGCTTGCGGCTCGCGGCGGCGAGCTGCTCGTGCCAGGCGAGGTCGGCGCGCCGGTGCTCGGCGTCGAGGAGCAGCGCGCGGGGCGCCATCGTGAGCAGGCCCGGGCCGGGAACCGAACCCAGCGCGCGCGCGACCGCGAGCAGCTCGGCGTCGTCGCACACCTGTCCGGGCAGCGCCGAACCGGCCGGACCGACGTTGCCGACGACCTGGTCGGTGGAGAAGCCGAGCGCCCCGAGCCGCAGCCCGTCGGTCACCAGGGCGCAGATCGCGTCGATCTCCGCCGGCGTCGCCGCACGCCTGCACGCGGCCTCGGGTCCCATGACCGCGGCGCGTACCGGGAGGTGCCCGACGAGCACGGCGCGGTTGAGCGCGGTCTCCACACGTGCGATCGCGTCGACGTAGCTCGCGTGATCGGACCAGTCGAACGGCACCGCTGCGTCGATCGCGTCACGCGGCACCTGCTCGACGGTGACCAGCGCCTCGATCACGTATTCGCGCTGCTCCGGAGTTGTTAGCGGCGCGAGGGCGTACCCGCAGTTGGCGAGCACGACTGTTGTCACCCCGTATCGCGAGCAGGGCGTGAGGTACGGATCCCAGAACTGGTTCGCGTCGAGGTGCGTGTGCGTGTCGATCCAGCCCGGAGCGAGCACCAGCCCGCGACCGTCGAGCTCGGTCGCGCCCGAGCCGGAGACCTCGCCGACGGTGACGATCCGGTCGGCGTCGACCGCGACGTCGGCGTCGCGCCCGGGCGCGCCGGTGCCGTCGACGACGGTGGCGCCGCGGACGACGAGGTCGTGAGCACTCATCGGCGTTCGGTCGTCACGCCGGCAACGAGTGCGCCGAGAAGAACTTCCAGATGGTGCTGCTGGCGTCGACCTGTTTCGTCGTGAGGCCGAGCTGCGGGAGCGGGATCGAGCCCGGCCACGTGTGGCCGCCGCCCTCGATGATGTAGTGGATGACTGCCGTCGAGTTCGCGCAACCCGACCACGTGCGGCGCACGACCTGGGAGCCGAGGCGGGTGTCGGTGAACTTCGCGTTGCAATGGTCGTGCGCGGCCCAGTCCGCCATGACGACCGGCTTCGACCGCAGCACCGCGCCGCCGCAGCAGTGCACCGCGCCGCCGTTGAAGGGAACGATCGGGTCGGCGGTCCCGTTGAACGACTCGAGCGGTACGGCGCGCGACTTGGGGCTCGCGCAGTAGATGACCACCGCGACGGGGGCGAAGGCCGCGAACTTGTCGGGCGCGACGCACGCGAGCACCGACGTCATGGCTCCGCCGTCGGACATGCCCGTGGCGTAGACCCGAGAGGCGTTGACGCAAAGCGTTGCCTCGATGTGCGCCAGCAGCGACTGCACCATCGTGAGGTCGTTCTGCAGCCCCTTCTCGCCGCCGATGTTGAAGTGGCGTCCGCCCCCCGATCCCTGCCCGTCGGGGGCGACGATGAGGAAGTCGGACTTGTCGGCCTCGGGCTTGAAATTGCCGTAGTCCATCTGCTCCACGGCGTTCGAGCCGAACCCGTGGAAGTCGAACACGAGGGGAACCCCGGTCGTGCCCTTGTACGCGGCCGGCACGTACAGCTGGTACGTGCGCGCCTCGCCCTGGAACGTGAACGACTGCGCGAACTGGCCCGACTTGTGCGGACGGTTGCACGCCGCCGAGGTCACGTGCACCGCGGTGGGGAGGGTCGTGGCCGGCGCTGCCGCCGCGGTCGACGTGGGCTCGGTCGACGGCGCCGCCGACTCCGCGGAGCTCGAGCACGCGGCCGCCGCGAGCGAGCACGCGAGCAACAACGTCAACCCCGATCCGACGGTGCGGAGCCTCATCGACATTCCCCCTGGTAGACGCCCGGAGCCTAACCTCGGCGCCGTGAGCACCATCCGCGAGCTGCTCGACCTCGCGCGGGCCGATGTGGAGAGCGGTTGGCTGCCGTCGTGCCAGCTCGCAGTCGCCCGCCACGGCGAGCTCGTCGCCTTCGAGACCTTCGGCGCGGCCGGCAACGACAGTCGCTACTGCATCTTCTCGTGCACGAAGCCGATCGTTGCGTCCGCCGTGTGGCTGCTGATCGGCGACGGCCTGCTCGACGTCTCGCGCCCGGTCGCCGAGTACGTGCCCGAGTTCGCCACCGAGGGCAAGGGTGTGATCACCGTCGAGCAGGTGATGCTGCACACCGCGGGATTCCCCAACGCGGTCATGCCCCTGACCGACGGTGCCGACCCGGTGTCGCGTCGCGCGCACTTCGCGACGTGGCAGCTCGAGTGGGAGCCGGGCACCCGGTTCGAGTACCACGCGACTTCGGCGCACTGGGTGCTCGCCGACATCATCGAGCGGTTGAGCGGCCTCGATTTCCGCGATTTCGTCGAGCAGCGCGTGTGCGCACCGCTCGGTCTGCCGCGCGTCCTCGGCATCCCCGAGGCGGAGCAGCAAGACATCGCGAAGCTCGTCGAGATCGGCGACGGCCCGCGCGACGAGCTCATCATGTCGCTCGACGAGGCCGCGGCGCGGGCGGCGGGAGTACCCGGCGGTGGCGCCGTCATGCGGGCCGCCGACCTCGCGCGGTTCTACCAAGCGGTCATGCACGACCCCGACGGGCTCTGGGACGCGGGCGTGCTGCACGACGCCAAGACCAACGTCCGGTGTACCTTCCCCGACCCGCTGCTCGACGTGCCGGTCAACCGCACGCTCGGGCTCGTGCTGGCCGGCGACGACGGCCGGCACTTCATGCGCTACGGCAGCTTCGGCCCCGCGAACTCGCCGCGCTCGATCGGGCACGGCGGCGCGCACATGCAGGTCGGTTGGGGAGATCCGGCCACCGGATTCTCCTTCGCGTACTGCACGAACGGCATCGACAGCGACGTGATGCGCGAGGCCGTGCGCGGCCTCCGCCTGTCCGATCTCGCGGCCGCGCTCACCGACTGACGCGCCGATCGTCGCCTCGCCATGACGCTCGCCGCCGTCGCCGGTATCGGCCAGACCCGCTACGCGAAGAACATGGGCCGGAGCGAGATCGACCTCGCGGCCGAGGCGATCCACGCCGCGTGCGCCGACGCGGGCCTGCCGGTCGGTGCCGTCGACGGCTTCGTGAGCTATCACGTGGAGCAGGTTGCCGAAGTCGAGCTCGTCACGACCCTCGGCATCCCCGAGCTCCGGTTCATGGCGCGCACACCGTCGGGCGGAGGCGGCGCCGCGTCGCTGCTGGGCCTGGCTGCGATCGCGGTGTCGAGCGGCACCGCGGAGTGCGTGGTCGCGTTCCGGGCGCGCAACCGATCCAAGGCAGCGTCGTACGGCGCCGACCCCAACCAGGGTGGCCGGCCGTGGGCGAAGGTCGGCGCTCGGCTGCGCGACTTCCGCCAGTGGCAACATCCCTTCGGCGTGGCATCACCCGCGCAGGAGATGGCGCTCATCGCGCGGCGGCACATGCACGTGTACGGGACCCGCGCCGAGCACTTCGGGATGCAGGCGGTCGCGCAGCGTTTCCACGCGAGCCGCAACCCCGACGCGATCATGCGCGAGCCGATCTCGCTCCCCGACTGGGCGGCGTCGCGGCCGATCGCCGAGCCGATCCGCCTCTTCGACTGCTCGCTCGAGAACGACGGTGCGGCCGCGATCCTCGTCACTTCACTCGAGCGGGCCCGCGATCTGCGCCAGCCCGCGGTGCCCGTGTTGGCGCAGGTGCAGTACGGCGCGCCGATCCATACCGAGCTCGCGGCGTTCTTCGAGACCACGGCTGCGTTCGGCGAGCGCGAGAGCGGCGCGGTCGTTGCCGGCCGCCGGCTGTTTGCCGCGGCGGGCGTGACACCGGCCGATGTCGACGTCGCGATGATCGTCGAGCCGTTCACGATCGCGGTGCCCCTTGCCCTGGAGCAATACGGCTTCTGCGCGATGGGCGAGGGCGGCCCGTTCATCGAGAGCGGTTCTACGCGCTGGCCCGACGGCGCGCTGCCGGTCAACACGCACGGCGGCTCGAACGGCGAGGCGTTCGTTCACGGCGTGAACCACTTGCCGGAGGCCGTGCGCCAGCTACGCGGCACGGCGTGCAACCAGGTGGCCGGCGCCGAGATCGCGTTCGTGTGCGGTGCGATCAGCGATCCGTCGGGCGCGGTCCTGCTCGGAGCCGACCGGTGAGCGAGCTGCCGCGTCCGGACCCGACTGACGATGACGACGCCCGCTTCTGGGCGGCGCTCCGAGCAGGGGAGCTGTGCATCCAACGGTGCGCGGCGTGCGGCACGTTCCGGCATCCGCCCCGGCCGGTGTGCGCGCACTGCGGCGCGCGCGAGCGGGAGTGGGCGCCGGTTCCGGGTGCGGGTGAGGTGTGGTCGTTCACCGTGGTGCACCCGCCGACCCTGCCGGCGTTCGCCGACCGCACGCCCTACGGCGCGGTCGTCGTGCGGCTCGACGAAGGCGTGTTCCTGGTCTCCAACCTGGTCGACTGCCCGGTCGACGAGCTCGCGGTCGGGCTGCGCGTCGAGCTCGCCCTCACGCCAGTCGTCGCCGGCACGGATGCCGGCGACGACTTCGTG